>NZ_DASVSI010000062.1:0-18817 GCF_036388155.1 Hymenobacter sp.
CCTAGGCGTCCGACCGGTTGTTGACATGACTACCTCCGTTCAACCTGCCCTCACGACAACCGGTCGGACGCCTACGGCGTCGGACCGGTGCATACGTGGCCTACGGCCTACCGTCCTACCCTGCCCGGTAGGCCGTGGGCGAAAGGCCGGTGCTCGTTTTGAAAAAACGGCTGAACGCAAACTGGTCGCCAAAATGCAGGCTGGCGGCCACCTGCTGCACGCTCACGGCGGGGTTCTGCAGCAGGGCCTTGGCTTCGAGCACTACGGCCTCGGCTATCCAGTCGCTGGCGGTGCGGCCGGTGGCTTCTTTCACCAGCTCGGTGAGGTGCTTCGGCGTGATGCACAGGGCCGCGGCGTAGAACGTGACGCTGCGTGCGGTGGCGCAATGCGCCTGCACCAGCTGCCGGAAAGCGGCGGCTAGTTGCTGGCTCCGGCTGCGGCTGGCGGGCAGCGGCGCGGACAGCTGCTCGTCGTAGAGGGCGCCAATCTCATAGAGCAAGCTGTTGAGAATGTTCTTCAGGATGTTGTCTCGCTCCGCGCTGGGCGTGTTGTATTTCTGCTGCAGGAAGCGGAAGGAAGCCGCCAGGTTCTCGGCCTGGGCGGCCGACAGCTGGAGCACGTACGTGGGCGGCGCGACGAAAAAACGGAGCTTCCCGGTCGCCGCATTGTTGGCCGTGATAAAGTCCTTGGTAAAAAAGATGGACAGCGTTTCGTAATCGTCGGCGAGGTGCAGCCACTGCTTAATAACGTCCGGCGTGGCCAACACCAAGCAATTGGGCCCCACGGCGTAGGTTTCCAGGTTCGCTTTCAGCTCGGCGGTACCGCGCAGGCACAGGCTGATTTTGTAGTAGTCGCCCCGGTACGGGCGGTCCACCGGAATCTTGGGTTTCGCTAGGTTGGCATAATCGGGGAAGTAGAACCCTTCCGCAGACGCGCCCTCGTGGCTCGAAAACGCCTGTAGCTGATAGGTCGGGATACGTTCGCTCATTGCGAAGGGCGGCGCCGGTTACTCCACCAGCACGCCAATGTAGTAATTGAAGGTGTCCACTTCCAGGTTCTCCTTGGTGGCGCCGGCCAGCTCCTTGATGGGTGCCCATTTGGTGGTGACGGGCACAAACTGGTAGTCGCCGCCCTTCAGCCGCAGGCGCACGGGCAGGTCAAAGCCGCGTACCTCCGACACCCAGCGGGCCAGGGCCTGATTGTTCTCGAAGCGGATTTCCAGGGTGGGCAAGCTGGCGTGGCGCAGGTATTGGTCGAATACTTTGGTGAAATCCCGGCCGGTTTCGCGGTTGAAGTAGTCGATGACCTGCTGGCCGGTCACGGTTTGGTGGTAGAAGGTGCTGGAGAGGCCGCGCAGCAGCTGGCGCCACTTCGCGTCGTCGTTGATGACGGTGCGAATCATGTTCAGCAGGTTGCTGCCCTTGTCGTACATGTCGCCCGAGCCTTCCTGATTCACACCGTAGGGACCGATGATGGGCGCGTCGTTCTGGATGTTGCGGCGCTGGCCGTGGATGTATTCCTGACCAGCGGTTTTGCCGAACTGGGTTTCCACAAACAGCGCCTCGGAGTAGCAGGTGAAGCCTTCGTGCACCCACATGTCGGCAATGTCCTTGGTGGTGATGTTGTTGCCAAACCACTCGTGGCCGCTTTCGTGGATGATGATGAAGTCCCACTTGTCGCCCCAGCCGGTGTTGCTGCGGTCTTTGCCCAAGTAGCCGTTCTGGTACTTGTTGCCGTAGGCCACGGCGCTCTGGTGCTCCATGCCCAGGTGCGGGGCGTCCACCAGCTTGTAGCCGTCCTGGTACCACGGGTAGGGGCCAAACCAGTTTTCCATCGACTTCAACATGGGCTTCACGTTGTCGCCAAACTGTTTTTTGGCCTTGGCGAGGTTCTCGGGCAGCACCCAGTAGTCGAGCGTGAGCGGGCCTTTCTCGCCCTGATACAGGTCGGAGAAGTGCTGGTAGTCGCCCACGTTCAGGGCCACGTCGTAGTTGTTGATGGGGTTGCGCACGGCCCAATCGAAGCGGGTGTAGCCGCCCTTGAGCTTGGTGGTTTTGCGCAGGCGGCCGTTGGAGATGTCCTTCAAGCCGTCGGGCACGCTCACGCTGATGAGCATGCTGTCGACCTCGTCGGCCTGCTGGTCTTTGGTGGGCCACCAGATGCTGGCGCCGGCGCCCTGGCAGGCCGTGGCCACCCAGGGCTTGCCCTTAGCATCCTGGGTAAACACCATGCCGCCGTCCCAGGGCGCCTTTTTCGCCACGATGGGGTTGCCCGAGTACTGCACCGTAAACTCGTCCCGGCTGCCTTTGGCAATGGCTTTTGGAAAGGTGACAAACACCGCATTGGCTTCGCGCGTGAAGGGCACTTCTTTGCCTTTGTACAGTACCTTTTCCACCTTCAAGTTGGCAAACAGGTCGAATTGCAGGCGCGTAAAATCCTGCGCGGCCGTGAACCGGAACAGGTTAGAGCCGCTAATGAACCGCTTGGCCGGGTCCAGCTTCACGTCGAGGTGGTAATAGTTGAGGTCGTAGCAGGTACGCAGGGGCGTTTGGCCGCCGCGCAGCGAGTCGGCGCGGGTGAAGGCCTGCTTGCCTTGCAGGAGTTGGGCCGCGGCGGGGCGAATGCTGCCCGCGAGCAGGCCGAGCAGGAGGACGAGGGACGATGATTTCACGAAGCAAAGATGGGCCAGCGAGACGGGTTGCGCAGTTGAATGAGCTGCCCTGAATGTTGATTCCGTTGACTTACCAACGGCCGATACGCAAGGAGTAGTAGCGCGAACTGTGCAGTTCGCGTGCCCGCGCCATGTGGGTGTCGTTCTGGCACGCGAACTACACAGTTCGCGCTACTTCTTGGCGTGACATCAGTTACCAGTCAAACCCAGGCTTCCCCTAACAAAGAAAGGCCGGAGCAAATGCCCCGGCCTTTCTACTCTCAAACCACGAAACCGCTTACGCGCCCGCCAGCAGCTTTTCTTCGTGCTGGCTGATGTCGAGGCCCTGCAATTCCTCTTCTTCCGAGACGCGCAGCGGCGTGATGAGGTCGGTGAGTTTCAACAACGCAAACGAGGCCACGAAGGCGAAGGCCGACACAACCACCAGCGACAGCAGGTGCTTCAGGAACAACGCCGTGCCGCCGTACGCCAGGCCGTCGACCGCGGCCGAGTTCACGGCTTTGCTGGCGAAGATGCCCGTCATGAGCAAGCCCACCATGCCGCCCACGCCGTGGCACGGGAACACGTCCAGCGTGTCGTCGAGGCGCGACTTGGAGCGCATGTGCGCCACCGCGTTGCTCGTGACGCCGGCCACCACGCCGATGAAAATGCTCACCGGAACCGTCACGAAGCCCGAAGCCGGCGTGATGGCCACCAGGCCCACCACGGCGCCAATGCAGAAGCCCACGGCCGAGAGCTTCTTGCCCCGCGCCACGTCAAACAGAATCCAGGCCAGACCGGCGGCCGAAGCGGCCACGTTAGTAGTAGCAAAGGCGCTTACGGCCAGTGCATTGGCCGCGACCGCCGAACCAGCATTGAAGCCAAACCAGCCGAACCACAGCAGGCCCGTGCCCAGCAGCACAAACGGAATGTTGGCCGGGGGCATCACCTCGGCGGCGCCGTGCGCCTTGCGGGGCTTCAGGTAGATGGCCGAGGCCAAGGCCGCCCAGCCCGCCGACATGTGCACCACCGTGCCGCCGGCAAAGTCCAGCACGCCCAGCTTGAACAGGAAGCCCTCGGGGTGCCACACCCAGTGCGCCAGCGGGGCATACACCACCAGGCTAAACAGCACGATGAACACGATGTAGGACTTGAAGTTGATGCGCTCCACGATGGAGCCGGTGATGAGGGCCGGGGTGATGATGGCGAACTTCATCTGGAAAAAAGCAAACAGCATCAGCGGAATGGTGGGGGCCAGCGACCAGGGCTTGCCGTCCAACACGCCGCGGAAGAGGAAGAACGTGCGCGGGTCGCCCACGAAGCCACCAATGGAGGTGCCAAAGGCCAAGCTAAAGCCCACCACCACCCACAGCAGGCTGATGATGCCCATGGCCACGAAGCTCTGCAGCATGGTCGAAATCACGTTTTTCGTATTCACCATGCCGCCGTAGAAGAAGGCCAGGCCGGGCGTCATGAGCAGCACCAGGGCCGTGGCGCAGAGCATCCAGGCGGTGTCGCCGCTGTTGATGCCTTCGGTGACGATGGTGGTGGGCAGCGCCGGCATAAACGTGGCCATCAGGCCCAGCGCCAGCAGCAGCAACACGGGTATGTAATTGGGCTTTTGCATAAGGAGGTTTGTGTGTTAGTGGTTAGTGGTGAATGATTAGTGATTAATGGTCAGTGAGTGGTGGTTAGTGAGTGGTGGTTAGTGGTTAGTGGCAAATGGTTTGCGTTTATGTGGCCGGCAACGCGGTAATGCCGCGTCGTTATTCGGCCTGCCCCTTATCATTAATCATTAACCACCAATCATTAACCGTTAAATTCTTACCAATCGGTGCCGCGCGGCGCAGGCGCTACCGGCTTGGGCACGGCAAGCATGGCGGTTTTAAGCTCCTCGGCCAGAGTGGTCACGGTGAGGGCCGTGTCCTGGCGATGGGTTTCCCAGAGCTTTTGCCAGCCGGGGGCCGTGGCGTCTTCCAGCGGCTTGGTTTTGCCGGTGGGCTGCGGCAGGGCGTTGCGGTCGGGCTGGTGGTAGGCGAAGGAAAAATCGGTGAACTGCGAGCGGTAGCGGCCGTTTTTCACTTCCACCGTGAGTCGGTAGTGCACCTTGCCGTGCAGCCGCTTGGTGAGGTAGCCCCGGTCGTACACCCCGAAGGCGTGGGCGGCCACCAGCCGGCCGGCCACCGAGTCGGCTTCGGCCAGCTGGTAGCCGCGCCGCTGCAGCCAGCTCTTGGCGTGGGCGTAGAGCAAGCCCGCCTGCAGCGAGTCGGCCCGGACCACGGCGGCAAAGCCCACTTTGCCCCGCTCGTCGAGCGGCAAGGCCTGCGCCCGGGCCTCCAACGCGGCCAGCCAGCACGCGAGCAAGCACGCGAGCAAGCACACCAGCGGGCGCGCCGCACCCAGCGGGGGAGAAAAGAAGCCACCCATCCGCCGGCTAGTATTTGTAGATGAAGGCCACGCCCAGCGTGCTTTGGGTCTTGCGGCCAGTACCCACCGAGTTTTCATAGTACTTGTCGGGCGAGGCATCGAAGCGGAACTCCGGCTTCACGATGAGCTTGGTAGCAGCCAGGGTGATGGGGGCCGTCACGGTGACCGAGTTGTTGCTGGTTTGGAGGTAGCGCACGGCGTTCTTGTCCTCGAAGTACTCGTAGCGCACGCCCACCCCTACCACGTCATTGATGGCGTAGTTGGTGTAGAGGGCCACGCCGCCCCAGTCGGGCGTGGTGCTGCCAAACTTTTCGGCGACGGCCGCTTTCTCCAGCGCCGAACCGGTGCTGAAGTTGTAGCGGCCGTAGGCCGCGTTCAGGCCAAGGCCGAACTTGGGCGTGACCTGGTAGGTCGTCGTCAGGTCGTAGAGTTGGCGGTTGTAGCTGCCAAACCCGCCCGCCAGCGTGCCGGCGCTCACCAGCGAGTTGAGGTAGGTGTCGTCGCGCGAGCCGCCAATCCAGTTCACGTACACCGTCCAGGTGCTGAGGGGCTTGAAGGAAAACTGCCCGATGATGGACTTCTGCTTGTTGTCGTCGGTGAGGTTGTCCCAGTTGTTGACCACGCCCAGCATCAAGGAGGTGTGGTCGTTGAAGGCGTAGGCCGTTTTCAGGCCGAGGTGGTAAAAAGGCCCGTTGTTGAACAGGTTCGACAGCGAGTAGTGGTAATTCAGCGGGGCGTCGATGACTTCGTAGCCGATGTGCGTGCCAAACTGCCCGGCCGTGAAGCTGAGCTTGGGCGTGACCCGGTACGTGAAATACGCCTGCTTGATGGCCGCCGACGTGCCGTAGAGCGCCGCGCCGTAGGGCGACTGTGGCCGGTAGGAGTTGAACGCGCCCGTGGTGTTGCCGAAGTTGCCCAGTTCGGCGTTGGGCCCGAAGGTGAGGTCCACCACCAGGTCGGACTTGCGGTTGGAGTACCCCAGCTTGGCCTGCACCAGGCCCAGCGCAAACTGGTCGGCGAGGCGGTCGAAGGCCCGGCCGGCCAGTTGGTCTACCCCCAGCAGGTTGCCCGATTGGGGCCGGTTCAGCGCCGTGAGGTAGTAGGTGTCGATGTAGCCCGACACGGTCAGCTTGCCCGTGTCGGTGGAATCGGTCTGGGCATTGGCGGCAAAGCCAGAAACGCCTAATAGGAGCGTCGGTAGTAGTTTTTTCATAGGGCTCAGGTGCGTAAATGGTGTTTAAAAAAGAAAACCAGTTCGATTTGTTGAAATTCTGTGCCTGCTATTTCTAGTGCCTATCTCCTGCTTTGTAGTATATATTTTTACTATACCCCCTTCGTTTAATATGTCAACTTTTCAAATGTATAGTAATTTTTACAAATATGCCATATCAAAATAGGGTAATTTTTTAAAAATATGCTTTTTTGATATTTTATCAATTTATAGACGGTTACCAACAACTTTCTTATGCTTGACTGGTTGCCCCGCCTTCTGAATACCGCATTAGCGCGCCGGAAACGACCTGCATCCAGCGCCAAACCGCTATTAGTTTCTGCTGGCCTCGTGGCGTTTGAGCCGGTTCAGGGCCGACTGGTGGCGCAACCCCAGGGCTGCGCCCTAATTTTGTCGGGGCGCTCGCTCTTACCGCTCATGGTGGCCTGGGCGCAACAACTCCGCGCCACCGCTCAGCGCCAGCCTTCTGCCATTGCCCGCCCAGCTACGGGCTTTTCCCATCCGCTTTCGACTTACATGTCCGATACTGCTATCAGCCCGCCTTCACGGGTGGCACTGCTCACGGCTTTCCTACTGGTTTATCTTATTTGGGGGTCCACTTATGTGGTGATGAAGTTCGCCGTGGCCACCATGCCGCCGCTGCTCATGGCCGGCACGCGCTACGCGCTGGCCGGCGGGCTGCTGTACCTGGTGATGCGGTGGAGCGGCGAGCCCCGGCCCACCTGGAAAGGTTGGGGGTTTGCGGCCATCATCGGGCTTTGCCTGCTGGGCTTCGGCAACGGCGGCACCACGATGGGCGTGGTGTACCTGCCGAGCAGCATCACGGCGCTGCTGGTGGCCACGGTGCCCATGTTTCTGGCGGTGCTGGGGTGGCTGAGCGGCCTCTCGCCGCGGCCCACCAAGTGGGTGACGCTGGGGCTGGGCGCTGGCATGGCGGGCATGTACCTGCTGGTGGCGCACACCAAAGCGGCAGCCGTGAAAGAGCCGGGCCACACGGGCCTGGGGGTGTTTGCGGTGCTCCTGGCCTCGCTGGTGTGGTCCATCGGCTCGCTGTATGCGAAAAACCACCGGCCGGCGTCCTCGCCCTTTATCTCGGGCGGCATGCAGATGCTGTGCGGCGGCATCGCCATGTTCGTAGCGGGCCTGGTGAAGGGCGAGGCCACGGGGTTCGAGTTTGCGCAAATCACGGCCAAGTCCTGGATGGCTTATGCGTACCTGGTCACCTTTGGGTCCATTGTGGCTTTCACGGCCTACATCTGGCTGCTGCGCGTGGTAGAGCCCGCGTTGGCCGGCACGTACGCGTTTGTCAACCCCGTGGTGGCGGTGCTGCTGGGCTGGGCGTTTGCCGGCGAAGTATTGAACCCCCAAATGCTGGGCGGCGCGGCGCTCATTGTGCTGGCAGTAGTGCTGGTGGTGTTGGGCGGACGCCGCAAACCCAACGTCCCCGCCACCACACCCGAAGCAGTCATAAAAGCGTAATCCTTTCCGATGGAAGCTCCCCCACTTTCCGACCTAAGCACCGAAGCCGACATCGTCAAGCTGGTGGATACCTTCTACGCTCGGGTGAATGAGGACGCCCTGCTGCGCCCCGTTTTCAACGACGTGGCGCAGGTGGACTGGGCCACGCACCTGCCACTATGTACGATTTTTGGAGCAGTGTTCTGCTAGGCACCAGCCGCTACAAGGGGCGCCCGATGGCCAAGCACTTCCCGCTGCCCATCCGGGCCGAGCATTTCCGCCAGTGGCTGGCTTTGTTCTGCGCTAGCGTCGATGAGCTATTCATTGGCCCCAAAGCGGAGGATGCCAAAGCCCGCGCCCACAGCATCGGCACCATGTTTGAGCACCGCATGACGCCAAACCCGCTGTCGCTGCAGTAAGTAGCGTGGACTTTTAGTCCGCGCCCTAGAGCCTTGGACATTGCCCGCACGGCCGCGGACTAAAAGTCCGCGCTACTGCTCTTACATGGGGTGCCACTCAGCAGCGGCCGGGCGCTGGCCACGGAGCAAAGCCGCGCCGCCGGCCAGCACCAGCGCATCCTCGCCTACGCCCACCAGCGCAACGGGCACCCCAAATTTCTCGCTGATGCCCGTGCGGAAGGCATAGCTCACGATGGTGGACGCAAAGGCCACGGCGGCCCCCAGCAGCCCGCCGCCCAGCGCGCTGCCGTGGCGCGACTTGTACCAGGCCGCGCCCACCACGGCGCCCGACAGCAGCCGGCCCGCCATCACCTCGGGGGCAATGCGGTTGGGCGTGCCGGGCAGTTTGTCGGCAATTATCTCCCCGGCCGCCGCCACCTTCAGCAGGCCGGCGGTGAAGGGCTTTTGCAGAAAGCGCAGCGACGAACCCGCCAGGCCGGTGTGGGGCTGGCGCGAGAGATAGTGGCTGGCAAAAGCCGGCGCGCTCATGCTCCGCATGCCCGCCAGCGTGGCAAAACCCAGGACGGGCCAGAATTTGGCCGGACGGTGGAAAGACTTGGATGCTTTCATAATAAAATATGGGTGTGCACAGTTTAACGGCGTCGAGCCCGCCGAGGTAACGAGCTATTCAATAAAAAATATTCGTCGCTCACCGCTCTAACTGCCGCTTTCTATTTCTACTCCTCTTCCTGCTCCGACGACGTTTGCACGCCCCCGCGGCGTGACTTCATCCACCCCGTACACTTGCCTTGCGCATGGAAGCCCCCGTGGTTGCCCTCATCATCGCCGTCGTCCTGGCCTCTCGGGTCTGGGATTTGCCCAAAAAGCTGGCGGCCTTACAGTCCGAGGTAGACCGTCGCCACAAAATCCAGGAAGAAATGCGGGCCGAGCTGCACCGCCTGCGCGACCAGCTGGCCATGCTGCGCGATGCCGCCTTGGCGTCTCCGCCCCTCTCCCCGGTCGCCGTTGCACCGGTTGAGGCTGCGCCGGTGAGCGTTGCGCCCGTTGTGGCCAGCCCCGTTGTAGCGCCCGTGGTGGTGCCAGTGAGTACGCCAGTGGCGCCGCCCGTAATCGCAGTAGTAACTCCGCCTGCACCGACGCCGGTGGTGCCGCCTGTTGCGCCCCCAGCCTTAGCAGCGGTGCCAGAAGTGGCCCGGCCCACTCCTCCAGTACCAGTCGAAGCACCGGTTGCAGCATCGGTTGCGGCAGTTCCACCGGCCGCCGTACCGGTGCCGCCAGCACCACCCGCCCCGGCCGAGAAGCCTGCTGCTGCGCCCATTCCTGCCCCGCCAGTGGCCGCACCCACGCCAGCTCCAACACCCGCCCCGGTACCCGTTCCAACGCCGAAGCCGACCCCAGTGCCGCAACCGGTGGCTGCCCCAACCCCGGCCCCGGCGCGGCGGCCACCCGTTACGCCCCCCACCCCTCCGCCGCCGCGCCGGCCCATGCCCGCCCCGGTCCCGGCCGGGCCCGACTGGTGGGACAAACTATCCACCGTACTGCTCGAAAACTGGACCGGTATTCTCGGGGCCGTGGTCTTGGTCACGGGGGTCGGCTTTTTGGGCATTTACGCAGCCCTGCGCCTGGCCCCGCCCCATCGGTTCCTGCTGATTTGTGGGTTTGCGATGGGGTTGCTGGGCGCCCGGTTCGCGTTGCGCGAGAAGGCCTTTGCCCAGCAATTGAACACCTGGCTGCTGAGCAGCGCGGCGGCCATTTTTCTGTTTGCCTGCGTGGGTTCGGTCAGCATTGACGGCTTGCGCTGGGCCACGCCGCCCTTTGAGTACCTGTTGTTGCTGGCCGGCGTGTGTGCCAACCTTTTCCTGGCCTGGCGCTCCAGCCGCGAGGCGGTGGCCACGCTGCACGGCGTGCTGAGTTTGGTGGCGCTGGCAGTGCTGCCGCCCTCCGTCCTCACGCTGGCCGCGGCGGCGGGCGTCACGGCTTTTAGCATCGCCATCACTTACCGGCAGCTGTGGAAATACCAGCTGCTGCTGAGCATCGCCAGCTTCTTCGCGTTTCATCTGTATTGGCACCAGGAATTGGCAGCCACGTCCAACACCGTGCGCCTCACGGCCATGGCGCTGGTGCTGCTGGTGGGCGTGGCTGCCGCCTTGGTGCAATACCGCAGCGTGTACGCCAAGCGGCAATTTGAGCCGCTGCTGTTTGCGGCCCACCTCCTGAACTGGACCACGCTGGGCATCAGCTTGTATCTGCACAGCACGGGCTCCGTCTGGAAAACCATTCCGCTGGCCTTGGGCGCGCTGCTCACGTTCTGGGCCGGGCGGCGGGCCAAGCAGCTCGGCATTGGCTGGCTGTTTCAAACCGACACCATCATTTCGCTGATTCTGGCTTTGGCCACGGCGTTTTCGCTGCAAGGCTGGCATGCCTCGCCGCCGGTTGTTCTGCTGTTTATGCTGCTCGAGGCGCTGCTCATTACCCTCGTCATGGCCCGGCAGCGGGAAGTGCTGGTGTACCGCGTGGCCCTGACGGTGGCCTCGCTCGCCGGCGTGGGCCTGCTGCTGGCAGCCGCCAGCCGCGCCAACCACCTGCCCGCCGACCTCTACCGCGACGCCCTGGTGCTGGCCCTGGCGGGCTGGGCTGGCCTGGCCTTTGTGCAGCTCATTTACCGCCAGCCGCTGCTGGCCGGTGGGCCCACCCTGGCCAATAAAGTCCACCGCGAGCTGCTGAATGGGTACGCCGGCATCTGCGGAGTGCTGCAAGCTGGGGCGGGACTACTTCTGGCTCGGGCGCTGTTTGGTTGGGAGTCGCAACCGGTGCCGCTGCTCCTGGTGGCGCTGCTGGGGCTGGCGGCTGCTTCCGTGGGTCTGGCGCTCTGGGTTCGCACGGCGCAGCAGGCGCCCGGCTGGGTGCGGCAACAGCAGCTGTTGCTGGGTCAGTACTTTGCTGTGCTAGCCGTGTTCGGCCTGCACGAAACCGGCCTCAACTGGCCCGTTCTGCTGGGCATTCTCTACGCCGAAAACCTGCTGGCGGCCCTGCTGCTGGCGCGGCAGCGCGAGACCTTGTCGTACCACGTGGCCCTCACGGGCGCTTACCTCTCGGGCACTGGCTTGCTGCTGGTAGTCGGCTTCCAGGCAAGCCATGGCCTGCCGCCGGGGCTGTACCGCAATGCTTTCGTGTTAACCTTAGCTGGCTGGGCGGGGCTATTTTTCACGCATCTGGTTCTGCAACAGCTGTCCCGGTTGCTGGGCGCCGCCGAACCCACAGCCCCGATGGGCAGCTCGTTTGGCACTGATAAAACCGAGCGGGACTGGCTCAGTGGCTTCGCTGGTTTGGCGGGGCTGCTGCAAGTGGGGGCCGGACTGGTGCTAGCACGGGCGCTGTTTGCCTGGCAGGACGTACCTGCGGCCCTCCTGCTGGCGGCACTGCTGAGCCTGGCAGCCATTTCGGTAGGTTTGGCCGCGTGGCTGCGCACTTCGTCTCTGATGCCTGGCTGGGTACGCCAGCAGCAGTTGCTGCTGGGTCAATTCTTTGCCGTACTGGCTGTGTTTGGCTTGCATGAATTAGGCCTGGGCTGGCCCGTCATCACGGTGCTGCTCTACCTCGAAAACCTGCTGGTGGCCCTGGTTATGGCCCGCAAGCACGAGGACTTGCTCTACCGCATTGCCCTCGCAGGTGGGTACGTGGCCGGCCTCAGCCTGCTGCTGCTGGCCGGCGCCAAGGTGAGCACCGCATTGCCCTCGGTGCTTTACCGGGATGCATTGTGGCTGGCCCTGGCGGGCTGGGCGGGCATTTTCTTCATTCACGCAGCTCAGCGGCAGCTGGCTGCGCGGGCCAAAGCCACACCAACCACCCAATCCTTTCTGCCAAGTAGCAGCCAACCTGATTTTGACTGGTTGGGCGGATTTGCGGGCCTAGCGGGGCTGCTGCAAGCCGGTGCCGGGCTGGTGCTGGCGCGCGTGCTTTTCGGCTGGGCTGGGCAGCCGGTGGGTTTGCTGCTCGTGGCCTTGGTAAGCTTGGCGGCCATGTCCGTAGGCCTGGCGGCTTGGTTGCGCCGCGCTACGCTCACCCCCACCTGGGTGCGGCAACAACAACTGGTATTAGGTCAATTCTTTGCATTGCTGGCGGTGCTTGGGCTGCATGAAATGGGGCTAGGCTGGCCCGTGGTGTACCTGATGCTTTATGCGGAGCACCTGCTGGTGGCCTTGGTTACGGCCCGGCAGCGCGAAGGCCTGATGCACCGCCTCAGCTTAGCCGGCGCTTACGTGGCGGGAATCAGTTTGCTCGTGGTGGCCGGCGGCAAAGTGAGCTCTGGCTTGCCGGCCACGCTCTACCGAGACGCTCTCTGGCTGGCGCTGGCGGGCTGGGCAGGCATCCTGTTCCTACGGCCCGCTCACCGGCTGCTGGCGGCCTGGGCCACTGCTGACGCTGCAACCGCGCCGGCCACCACCAAGACGGACTTCAACTTGCTTGGGGGCCTCGCCGGCTTGGCGGGCTTGCTGCAAGTGGGCACTGGGGTGCTGTTGGCGCGGGTGGTTTTCGGCTGGGAGCAGGCGCCGGTGTGGGCGCTGGTTGGCGCGCTGCTGGGGCTGGCCGCGGCCGCTTTGGGGTTGGCCACTTGGCTGCGGGCCTCGAAGCTGGTGCCGGGCTGGGTGCGGCAGCAGCAGTTGGTGCTGGCCCAAGGCTTCGCGACGGTGGCCATCTTCGGCTTGCACGAAACCGGCTTGAGCTGGCCGCTGGTGCTGGGGCTGCTTTACGCCGAAAACCTGGCCATTGCCCTGTTGGCAGTTCGCCGAGGCGAAGGCCTGCTCTACCACCTCACGCTAGCTGGTGCCTTTTTCACGGGCACCAGCCTGCTCCTCGTGACGGGTAGCCAAGACGGGGTTCCAGCCCCGACGGTGCTTTACCGCAACGCCCTGGTGCTGGCCTTAGCCGGTTGGGCCGGAATTGCCTTCGCCCAGCTGACTTACCAACAACTGACCGCCAGAAAATCAACTGACCCTTCGGGCGAAGGCGAAGCCAACAAAGTTGCTTACGATTTGCTGGGCGGCTTTGCGGCGCTGGCGGGCTTGCTGCTGGCCGGAGTAGGGTTGCTGCTGGGCCGCTCCTTATTTGCGTGGTACAACGCGCCGGCTCCTTTGGTACTGGGGGGGCTGTTGCTGTTGGCCGGCGCCTCGGTGGCCCTGGCCACCTGGGTGCACACCAAAAACCAGTTGCCAGCTTGGGTGCGGCGCCAGCAACTGGTGCTGGGGCAGTTTTTCACCGTGTTGGCCGTGTTTGGGCTGCACGAAATTGGCCTGAGCTGGCCGGCCGTGTTCACCCTGCTTTATGCCGAAAACCTGCTATTGGCCTTGCTTCTCACGGGCCGCGACGAAGACGAGCTGCTGCATGCTCAAACCTACCTGCTGGTGCTGCAAGCGCTGGTGTTGCCGCTACTGGTGCGCAGCCTATGGCCCGGAACCCTCGAGTCGTTGAGCCGTGCCGGACTGCTGGCCGCGGCAAGCCTGCTCACAGCGGCCTACCAAGCGCGGCGGCTATTCTGGCCACGCGCGGCCGAAGCGGAGGAATACGGCCTGCTACGCCTGGGTGGCACGTGGCAGCTCTCCATATTGGGGGTGGCGGTTGGCTGGCTGCTACTAGGGGCGGGCACACTGTTGTACCAGATGCCATGGGCCGCTTGGGCCATGGTAGGGATGCTGGGTGGCCTGCTTTGGCTCCGGGCGCGGACGTCGCTGCCGGGCGTATGGGCGGGGGTGATACTGGCCGGCACCGGCTACCTCCTGCTGCAGTGGGGCCACGTCCTGACGCCTGCCCGCGGGCAGGCATTCAGCCCCGGCTACGTGCTGCTCTACCTGCTGCCCACGCTGGCCGTGCCCGCGGCGGGCCTGCTCACCTCGTGGTGGGCGGCCGGCGAGCGGTTCGTGCGCTGGCCCTGGGTGTACCTACTGGGCGCTCATGGCGTGGTGGCGCTGGTGGCAGCCGTGCCCGCCGGGCACGTGGCCTACTTCTCGCTGGGCCTGCTGAGCCTGGCCGCAGCCGCCTTCCTGGGAGCGCTGGCCTGGCGCAAGGCACTGCCCCACACCGCCGCCGTGCTGCGGGCCGGCCAGCCCGACCGCTACCTGCTGCACCTGGGCTATTGGCTGCTCAGCGGCAGTTTCCTGACGCATCTGTGGCTGCTCACGCGCGCCGAACGATTCTTCGGCCAGCCGGCTGAGTACTACACGGCGGCGCTGCTCTTTGCACTGCTGGCTACCTGGGCCAGCGTGCGCCCACCCGCCACGGCGCCGGTGTACAATTCCTGGCGCCGGCTGCAGCCGTGGCTGCCCGAAGCCGCGCTGCTGTTTGGCTCGGCCACGCTGGGGCACAACGTGCGCACGTCGTGGCTGCCGCTGCTGTGGGCCGCGGCGGCCGTGGGGCTGGGGTACGTGGCGGCTCGCGTGCCGCTGCGATTTCGGCGGCTGGGCGCCTACAGCCGCCTCTACTACTGGTTGGCGGCCGGCACGGCCGGCGTGGTTTGCCTGTTCGCCATCAGCCCCGCCCAGCTGCTCAGCCCCGAATGGTGGGAAAGCAGCGCGGCGGTGGCGCTGCTGTTCGGCTACGTCTGGCTGGCCCTCGCGCAGGACGATGCCTCGTTTACCGGCCTTTCGCCGGCCTGGAATGCCTTGGCGCGTCCCCCGCGCCGGGTGCTCGAAGCCTGGCTGCTCTACCCCGCTTTCCTGGCGCTCTCGCTGCTGCTCATCCAGTCCTTCGGCCGCTCGGTGCTGACCGTGCTGCTGATGCTGGAAGTGGTGGCCGTGTTCAGCACCAGCTTGCTGTTGCGGCGGCAGGACCTGCGCTACCTCTCGCTGGCCGGCATGTTGGCCTGCTTGGTGCGGCTCGTGTTCTTCGACCTCAGCCGGAGCGGCACCATCACGCGGGCCATCGTTTTCATCCTCATGGGCCTGCTGCTGCTGGGCATGAACGCGCTGTACGCCCGCTTCAAAACCCGCTTCGCTCCCGAAGAGTCAGAGGCCGATGATTCGCTGTTCGACGACCTCGTGCCCGATGATGAGCCGCAGGTGTCACCGGAGTAATTCCGCTTCGCTACTCCCGTTCTCTGACAACAAAAAAGGCCCGTCCAACAATGGATGGGCCTTTTTTGCATAATAATAGTGCCTTCCGGCCTTAGTTAATTTCGTCGGCGTGGGCACGCACCACCTCGCGGGCAATGGCCAGGTTGGTTTCGCGGGCGTTCACGGCCAAGTAGATGAACTTGTTGCCGGCTGCATTCAGCTTGATGAGGTGCAGCTGGTTGGAAAGCGTGATGAGAATATCCTCGATTTTCTCCCCCGTGAGCTTGAGGGCGGACATGGCTTTTTGCTTCTGCTTCACCACTTCGGTGTTGTAAGCGGCGGCCGTCTCAGGGTTCAGGCTCGGCGAGTTGGAATGCGACGCCAGGGCCATGCCCGAGGTGACGTCGACCACCGCTACGGCCAACAGGCTGGGCAAATCGTTGAGGATTCCGTCGACTGCTTTTCCAGCAGGACTGTTTTTAGAGTAGGCCATATCGGCTAAAGAAGAGGGATGTAATAAAGAAGATTTTTTGAGTTTATTCGCAACGTGCTTACGGTAGGTCCTCGCTTTCACTATAGGATAACACGGATAGGCAACTGAAACCTAGGGTTAGAAAAACAGCCAGTGCTTGCGCTTGGCGGCTTTGCGCTGCAGGGTCACGCCTTGGGCGCTGGTTTCGCCGGCGCTCAGCTCTTGGTCCTGGTAGCCGGCGTAGCCGTATTGCAGCGTGGTCGAGGCCGCCAGGGCGGCGGGCACGCGCAGGGTGTAGTGGCCGGTGGCGTCGGTGCTGGCGCCCAGGCCAGTGCCTTTGCGCAGCACGGTGGCGCCCACCAGCGGGTTGCCGGCTTCGTCCAGGATGCGGCCGCTCAGCGTGACCATGCGCATGGTACTGGCTTCGGTGGCAGCGGCGCTAGCGGCTTCGACCACGGCCATTTCGGGCATGGAAACCGGCACGGCGGGGCGGTTGTGCGAGGGCAGGCGGGTACCGGCCATCGATACGCCGGCCACCAGGGCGGCCATGCCCACCATCGAAAAGGCCCGGCGGCGGAAACGCTGCGGCTGCTCCCGAATGAAGAGCAACTGCTTCTGCACCCACGTGGTGGGCGCGGCGGCGTCCTGGGTAGACATTTCGTGCCAGCGCGTCACGGTGGTGTGGGCCTGCGCGGCATCCTTGCGGAGGTAGTCTTCCACGGCGCGGGCCGACGAGCGAGCCAGGTCGCCGCGCAGGTAGGCGTCGCGGTACACCGGCAACAATTCGCCGGTCTGCGGGTCAAAGGGAGTAGCCGTAAGCTTCATGGGTGTGAGAAAAAAGGGTGAAAAATGGATAGTGTGGCTTGACCGGCCAGCCACGGGCCTAACTGAACTGAGCTATTCGGCCGCCGACGGCTCCAGCCGCTGCATGCCGCCCCGCATCACCTCGCGGGCAATGCCCAGGTTGGTGTCGCGGCGGTCTACGGCGAGGTACACGAACATGCGGCCGCTGGGCGCCAGGCGCAACAAATGCAGTTGGGAAGGCAGCGTGAACAGCATTTCCTCTACCTGTTCCTGCGGCGTGCCCTGGGCGACCAGCGCGGCCCGCACCTGGCGCACTGCTTCGGCGTTGAAGCCGGCCACCGTGCCGGGCCGCAGGGCCACGTCGGCGGTGTAAGTGGCCAATGGTTTTCCGCTGGCCACGTCCACTACCGCGGCCATCAGCAAGTCGGGCAGCTCGGCCAGCAAGTGCCGGATGGCGTGCTCGATGGCGGCGCTTTCCGGGCCGGTGGTCGCCAGCACTACTTCGTTGGCGGCCGGCCCCGTCAAGCGCTGCAACTGCTTGAGAAAGGGTATTTTCATAATGCGCGGGCGGGGCCTTCCCGGCTTGCTCCCAGCGCCCGCCAGATGGCGCGGCGCACGGGCAGTTTGGCAGTAAAGCGGCGCGGACGCCGCCGAAACCTAATTAGTTGAGCTGGTCGGCGCTGGCGCGCAGCACTTCGCGGGCAATAGCCAGGTTGGTTTCGCGCGAGTTCACCACCAGGTAGATGAACTTGTTGCCCGCCAGTTTGATGAGGTGCAGCTGGCTCGTCAGCGTGATGAGGATGTCCTCAATGTTCTCGCCGTTGAGTTTGAGGGCGGACATGGCTTTTTGCTTCTGCTTCACCACTTCGGTGTTGTAAGCGGCGGCCGTCTCGGGGTTTAGGCTCGGCGAGTTGGAATGCGACGCCAGGGCCATGCCCGAGGTGATGTCCACCACCGCCACGGCTACCAGGCCGGGCAGGTCGTTCATTACGTCTTGTACTACTTTGCCAGCGGGGGAATTCGTTGAGTAAGCCATGATAAGGGCAAAAAATAAAGGTGATGATGGAAATGAATGAGGGATTAGGCAACGATGGGTTTCAATACTTCACGGGCCAATGCCAAGCTGGTGTCCTGGGCTTTGACGGCCAGATACACGAACCACTGGCCGTTTTTGGATAGGCGTAGCAGCGTAAGTTGTTTTCGAAAAGAGATGAGGATGTCTTCCAGCCGTTCGCCGCGCAGGTGCAGCGCGGCCAAGGCCTGTTGTTGCTGGCGCACCGTTTCGGCATGGTGGGCAGCAACTGCGATGGAGTCGAAATTCCGTAAGCGGCTGAAGTGTGCCATACAATTTCCTGTTGCGACGTCCACCACTGCCACGGTGGTCAAAGCTGGTAATTGGGTGAGCGCCTGCTTTAGTACTTTTTGAATTTTAATGTGCGTAACACAAGAGAAATCAAGGGATTGGCTTTCAGTGATAATTTGCGTGCTGCCCACTCTTCGCTTGAGCGGTTTCTTAGCGGCAACGGGGAGGCTCATATTTATAAGCTGAAGTAAAATCTAGCTCATAAAACACGTTATTGACGTATTATTCTTTTTCAGAGCCATTTTCCTATTACAAATCTCAGCTCTTACCCATGCCAATAAAAATGACCTACGTCACTTTTTACATTGATTTGTATCACCATTTGTCATATTTTCCAAATTATGGAATATGACTCTTCTAATTTTTCCCATTTTAGTAAATTAGTCACCTTTGAGGGAACAAACATGCCCTGGGCGCCAGCCTTGCCAGTGTTTAATCTCCGGAAAATTATATTGCCCGAGCCACGCGAGCCCGCGCTACAATGCACGCACCCGGCTTGCTTGGTGCAGCCCTAGTGGCGGTAGGCCATGGACCAGGCGGCAAAGCCCCGCTGGGGCAAGGGCTCGTCGGCCAGCATCACGATGTCGGTGTGGCGTGGGTCGTGCAAAATCTTGCTGTACAGCAGCCACAACGCGGTTTCTTCTCCCTCCAGCACTTGCATAAACTTGCCGTCCCGGTACAGCAACATGCCGCTGATGTGATGGGCCGCATTGTACACTCGGGCCTGACTCAATAGAGCCTCAAGCGCCTGGGTAGAGAACGACTGCAACGCGGTACTCTGGTACCGCAAACAATGAAGAGGCATAACGTGGCGCCCAAAAGGCCTACTATGTATATAAACAGCTTATTATTAACCCAAGTTGCGGAGTACCCCGGTGAGTCCCAGGGGGGGCATGTCGGTAGACCATCCGGCAGTTAAGCACGGCAAAGCCCCAGGGGGGCGGCAT
>NZ_DASVSI010000063.1:0-23717 GCF_036388155.1 Hymenobacter sp.
ACGCTTCGGCGCGGAAGGCGGCGTCATAACGCCGACGGTTGGCGGGTTGGGGGCTGTCTTTCATGACGTTCGAAAGATAAGACCCTATTCTGTCCAGGATTACCCGACCACCTCAAACCGCTCCCTTCACCGGGGATACAACGCAACGCACGCGGATTACAATGCGAACATGAGGCAGCAACTGGATGATTTAGATGGGTTGGCAAGACGCGAAAACTGGAGCCCCGAGCGAATGCGGCAAGAAGTACTGGCATTGCAACACGATACCCGAAAGGGGCTGAACACCGGAACCACAAGATGTCATTAACATGCTATACTCTTTAACAGGTAACGTTTCAAAAGAAACCGCAATCGTTGACTTAGTGAGCAACGCCAACCGTTTTCATGCCTTTTTCTTGGCTGGTGCTGGCGATGACAAGTTTCTTCAGTTCACTTCCATCCAATTCAATGCGCAGGAAGGTTATAGCCCTTCCGTGCTCAGCACCGCTGATTACTTGGAAGCGTCCATAGGGGTTCCAATCGTTTCCAAAACCTTTACTGACACCTTGGGAGATGCTATGCGGAATGATATAGCCTTTTATCCTTGCGAAGTCAACTGCGCGGGCACCGTATTTCCATTCTACGTGGGCAAAATACTTACTTATGCCCAGCTAGTAAATGTCGAAATTTCCGATTTCCGACAATTGACGGATGGCCGAAAGGTGTTAAGGTTTCCCCGATATAACACTGTTGCCGAAAAAGATTTCTTCATCGCAAGAGACCAAGATTATCCGCATCTATTTGCGGCTAGCGAGGCCCTGGTTTCTCTTATCCAAGTAAAAGGACTGAGCATCGGCTGCAAGCCCTTGCCACACCAACATTAATTAGCAATAGTTAAATCGGTTCATCTATATGCTATAGAAACCACTCTGCAACGCCTGTAAACAGACTTTACTCTGGCTGCAAAGCTGACGCAATACGTTAAAGCCCACCTCGACGGCTACGGGGCCGTGCGCGCCGGCCGGGGCCAGCCCTAGAACTGCCCCTTCTGCTACTACGACCCTCAAGCGGCTGCTATATCTCGCAGGACCCTATAAGGCTGCAAAGCCAACCCGTGCCCCTGACCTTACCCGATGAAAAAACCAAAACAACCTTTCCGCCACGGCGACGTGTTCCCCATTCCGCTGCCCGACGGGCAATACCTGTTTGGGCGAGTCGTGTTCGACGTAGCCAAACAAACCCGTAAACCGGGTGTAGACGTGTCCCCAGACAATTATTTTACTTTTCTAAGGTCCAGCGTCCTGATTGACGTGTACCGGGACTTGCTAACCGTTGCCACGCCGGACTTTTCGGAGGGAGTGCTCATTCGCGGCGTTTTCACTTCGACCACGCTGCTCGCTAGCGGCGTGTGGCGCATCATCGGCAACCGCCCCGTAGACCCGACCCAAGTGGAATTTCCCGAAGTATTTATCAGTTCTGATTCAACTACTTATTTTGAAAGAGGTGAGCTCCTCTTGCCCACCCAGCTAAGCTGGAACGAGTACGAAGCCCTGCCTTTCCGGGCTTCCGTTAACTCTCCCTACGGCATAGGTGCCATGGGTCTGAATTATTTGGGAAGACGGGATTTAATTGAGGAAAAATACCTGTACCCGCAGTATTTGGAGAACGATGATTTGCGCTACCAGCCGCAGCGCCGGGCGGCCGTGTACGAGCAACTGGGCGAGGACCCCGCGGAGTCCTACTACCAAATGGCCTTGCGCCACGGGCTGGACTTCGCCCGTTTTTATTAAATCCGGTTGTTACATTTCAGCGCTTACCTGCCATGGGAGTTTGGGGAGTCGGAAGTTTTGAGAATGACCAGGCCTACAATTGGCTAAACGATTTTTTGGCCCACCCCAGCCGGGAGCCGCTGCAGGAGGTGTTCGACTACGTGCTCAACCAGCGAGACTTTCTGGATAGTCCGGAAAGCCTCGCCGCCCTGGCAGCGGCCGAATTGGTTGCCGCCCAACTGGGCCGGCCAAGCCACGACTTCCCGCCGGACCTCGACGTGGCGCAAACGCTGGCCTTCCCGGTGGACCCCGAGCTGACGGAAACGGCCACGCGGGCAGTGGGGCACATCCTGTACTCGCCCGGGTATTCGGAACTGCGGGAATTATGGCAAGAAGCCGGCAACAACGAATACAATTCGTGGGAAAATGCCGTGTACAATTTGATAGAAAGGCTTCGGCAGCGCGCGTACGCCCTAGAAAAATAAAAGCATTTCCCCACAGCCGGGCAAGCTCGGCCAAGCACAGAAAGGGCTACGGACAGAGCGCACCGGTAACCGCTCCGTGATTGGGGCAAGAATGGCGGCTGACCATAGCACCTGGGCCACTTACGAGCGCGGTACCATTGCCCGGCAGCTAACCCCGCCAATCCCCCCTAAAACAGCCCGAAGAAGCGGGCCGGGTGCCCCAGTTCCAGGTTAATGGGCTCGAGGGTTTTTTCGATGCTGGCCTTCAGGTCTTCGGTGGCGGGGTCCTGCAGGATTTGGATGAAGGCCGTACGCGACTGCTCCAGCAGCTGCTTGCGCTCCCGGCTGCGGGCTTTGTGGTCGAGGCCGCGCTGGCGCAGGCAGTCGGCTTCTTCGAAGGCTACCTGGTCTCTCAGCAGGGCAATTTGGAGACGGGCGGAACTGCTGGGCGTTGTTGGGGGCGGAGGAGCGCCTCCACCTCCGCCCGAGGGCATGGGCATGGGGCGGCTCAGGCTGGCTTGCAGCATGATGATTTGTTGCTTGGCCTGGGCCAATTCCATGGCCATGCGCTCGCTCCCCTTCGCGGCGTCGCCGCGCTTGGCCAGTTCGGTGCGCAGCACGTCGATGGTGCTGCGGTTGGAGCGGAACAGGTCGAAGTCGCGCAGAATGTTGCGGGCCAGCAGGCGATGGGCCGGAATTTGCATCTGGGCCGAGTCGTTGCGCAGCTGGCTCAAATTCACGGCAATGGCGTTGAGGTTATCTTGGTTGCTGGTGGCGAGCTTGCCCACTACGAGGTCGTTGTCCTCAACGCGCATGCGTTGGTCAATGGCGTCGATGCGCTTGAGGTGGTTGGTGAGCGTGTCGAACTGCGTGATGAGGCGGGCCTGCTCCAGGTGGGTGCGGTCCAGTTCTTTTTTCAGCCGCTCGTTTTCGGCGGCGATGCTGTTGTTGGAAAACAAGTAATACGAAGCGCCCAGCGGAATGAGCAGCGCCAGCAAATACAGCAGCGAAAACTGCCACAGGCGGGTGCGTCGTTCGGGTTGGTTGAGGGGTTTCATATAGGCGGAAAGATGACGACGGGCAGGAGCCGGTTAAGTAGTGAACGGGTTCCAGCGGGCGGGGGCACCGGGGGCGCCTTCGGGCATGGGCACGCGCACCGGCGAGTCCATCACGGGATTTTCGTTGATGAAGCTCTGCCAGCCTTCTTTGTTTTTGCCGATGTATTCGAGCTGGCTGAGCTGCCGGAAAATGGCGCCAATGAGCTGCCACAGCTGCTGCTGCTGGCGCAGGTGCTCGTGCACCTGCTGGTGGTTGTAGGCGAGCGACACGGCCCCGTGCAGCGCGCCCAGCAGCGTGGCCGGCAGCGTTTCGGACCACTGCTCGAAGTACCTAAGCAGCTCTTCGCGCTCGCCTTCGGTGAGGCTGTCGAGCGAGGTTTTAAACGACTTGGCCACCCGCAGCAGCGCGTCGAGCAGATAGATTGGGGGCTGGGCGGCGGCCATCAGCCGCAGGGTGGTGAGCTGCTGGGCCAGAGCAAACACGGTGTGCTCGGCCAGGGCGCGCACCATGTCGGCGAGGTGGCTGCGCTTGTCGGTGCGCAGCTTCACTTTGTGAATAATCTTGAAGGCATCGGTTTCCAGCTCCGTGAGCTGAAAATCGAGTTGGTGCAAGGCCTGCACCAGGGCCGGGTGGCTGGCCAGCGCCGTGCTGGGCGGAATGAATTGCGCCACCGGCCGCAGCTCGCCGTCGGCGTACAACAGCTCGCCCACCGCCAGGGTGAAGGTCGCGCTGCTGGCGCCGTTCAACTGCTGCGTGGGCACAAAGCTCAGCTCGTAGGCCGGCCGGGTGTAGGGGTGGCGGGGCGGCGTTTCCTCGGGGCTGGGCGTGCCGGTGGGCACCCGCTCAAACGGGTTGACGGTGAGCACCACGCTGAAGCGCAGGCCCTCGGTGGCCGTGAGGCCGAACGCGGCCAGCAGCTGCGCCAAGCTGGTGCGGGCCGCCAGCGGAGCGCTGCTGGGCGTGATTTCGATGCGCGCGCCGCCCGCCGTGATGGCCCGGCACTGCGTGAGGCGGGCCTGCACTTCGCCCTGGGCGTCCACGCTCAGCAGCAGCTCAAACGCGGTGGGGCTGCCCAGCT
Organism: Hymenobacter sp.; assembly: GCF_036388155.1. Lineage (NCBI taxonomy): Bacteria > Pseudomonadati > Bacteroidota > Cytophagia > Cytophagales > Hymenobacteraceae > Hymenobacter > Hymenobacter sp. The sequence goes on from NZ_DASVSI010000063.1 coordinate 4,350, forward strand.
CGTTGGTGGCGGGCAGCAGGCCGTAGTAGTCGGGGCGCAGGTGCAGCGCGATGGCGTCGCGCAGGTGGTCGGCGGTGGCGTGGTCCACTTCGGCGAAGTGCCGGCGGGAGATTTTCATCCCGTCCACCCAGTTCACCGGGTAATGAGTAAGGTCTGGTAGCATAGCCGCAAAAGAGGGGCGAAAGTACAGGAAAAAAGGCCGAAGCTGAACGGCTGGGGCTTAGCGGCCGGCGACTGGCACCCGCTGCGCCACAATGACGCTGCCCTGGCGCAGGAAATTGTCCTGAAAAGTAAAATCCGGGTCAAAATACTTCCGGCTGCGCCACCACGGCCGCTTGGCGTAGAACAGCCAGCCGAACGGTTGCCCGTGGTTGTCGGCGTACTGCAGGGCTTGGTCGGGCTTGAGCTGGTTGTAGTCGGTGATGAAAATGGCGAACAGGTCGCTCAGGCGCATCTGGTAGGGCGCTTTGGAAGAAAAGTCGTGAAACAGGGCCTCGCCGTAGCGGCGCGGCATGAGGAAGTGCACCACCATGAAGTTGTTCAAGTCCATGCGCGACAGGTCCGGGCCCGGCGCGTTGGGGTTGTAGTGCCACAGCTTGTACTGGCGGTGCGGGATGGCCAGCCAGGCCCGGTACGACTCCCAGAAAAAATACGGCAGCACAAACGGAATCACGGCCATGACGAAGCTGTCGGGCGGCAGATGGTTTTTGGCCCACGGCACCCAGCGCAGTGCCCAAATGGCGCCGGCCCCCAGGGCGGCGGTGCCCACCAGTATCAGCACGCTTTGCCAGCGCTGCCCGGGGTCGAACCAGCCCAGCCAGTCGGACAGCTTGGCCGCGTACAGCCAGCCCAGCAGCACCAACGCCCCTTGCAACAGCCCAAAGGTGACCGGAAACGACAACGGGCTGCGCACCGCCCCCAGCCCGAGGAGCCCAAATGCCAGCACCGTGCACAGTACGTAGACTAAAACGCTGAGGAAAACCTTACTTCCTCGCACTCGCGAGGTAATGTTCGAAACGGTATTGGAAACGACCCCACGGGCCTCAGATTGCGGATTGGGAAGCATTCAGAAAAAAAAGAGTCAACGGGAGAGCGGTAAATACCCAGCCGTGGCAGCACTGGCAAGCCAATGTACGGAAAATTTTAGGCCAGGGCCAACCTCTACGGTACGCTCCGCTCAACCCATTGCCGGCCGTAGCGTAGGTTTACGGCCTGCGTCCCACCGGGCTCGCCCTTGTTTGTCTTCTCCTGTTGTGCCGTGCCCGAAACTATTTCCATTCACCGCCTGCTGGCCCACCTGCGCCGCCAACCCCTCGACCTGCGCCTCGAAGTAATCCTGGCTGAGCTGCTGGCCCACGGCTACGCGTTCGACGATTTTTTGATTCGGCCGGTGGGCCTGTTTGCCCGCCGCTACCGGCGCGACCTGGGCGCGGTGCGGGACGAGGACTTCGAGCGCGCCGGCCGCCTGGCCGTGCGCACCGTGCTGGAAGTGCACCGCGAAGGCCTGTACGACGCCCTGCCGCAGCAGGTGTTTCACCAGCCGGGCACCGAAGCGACCGACGGCCCGCCCGGCCCCCGCGCCATGGTGGAAGACATCCGGCGCCAACGGCGCAAGGAAAAAGCCACCCGCTTGTTTTTCCTGCCGTTCGAGCAGGAGTTCTTCCATTTCCGGGTGCTGATTGAACAGGAAGAACGCCGCTATTTCACCAACCTCACGGCCCGCTGGTACAACGAAGCACTGGCCCGTTTCTGGGGCCTGGACGACAGCGGCCTGCCCCCCGCCCCGCTCACCAACTTGCTGTACCTGTTGCCGCTGGCGCACAGCATTGTGGGCGACCTCCCGCGCACCCAGCAGTGTTTCGAGAACGTGCTGGGCCAGCCGGTGCGGCTGCGCGTGGTGGCCCCGATGCGCCATGCGTTGCCCATAGCCGCGGGCGCGGCTCGTCCTTCGACGGGCGGCAGCGCGCTGGGCAATTTGTCCTTGGGCCACGACTTGGTCCTGGGCGGCGACTACCAGGAAATTCTGCCCGCCCTCGAAATCAGCTTGCTCAGCCTGACGGTGAGCGAGCTCGAAGCCTACCTGGCCGGCGAATGGCCCGCCAAGGCCCTGGCCTTGCTCTGCGAATACTTCGTGGCCTACGAAACCGACGTCGTGTTTCGGTACGAAATGGCCAAGGCCGAGCCGTCATTCGTGCTGGGTGAAGGCGATGCCGCTCCAATACTTGGCTTTACCACGGCCGGCATTTAGCGCCGGTTTGATTAGCGGCCATTGCCCCGCTTTGTGCGGGCTGTCGGCTTTGGGTGGTGCCATCCAGAGGCAGAAAGCGAAGTTGCGGCGGCCTGCACTTTTAAAACCAGCCGATTGAGTTGTTGGCGCCGGGCAGCGGGGTGCGCGTTCATTCTTTGGGGGTGTCTGCTGCGGCACGGCAACGGAAGCAAAATTGCAACCGAAGCAAAGTTCAGGATATAAATCGGAGCTTTGCCGCCGTCGGAACTGATGCCTGAACATCGGCTGCCTTTGCAGAGTGAGCAAACGTTAGCGCATCTTTGTCCTGATTCACTCTTACGCGTTGCAGCCTTATGCTTTCCCACTGCCTTCTCATTCGTGCTTTTTCCTTCAAAAAAGCTGGCTTAGTCCTAAATCTCTTCAGTTGCTGCTTGCTTTGGCACGTGGCGGCAGCCCAGGAAGTGAAGTCGCCTAACGGCCAAGTTGCGCTAACGTTTGCCCTGCAGGCCGACGGCGTTCCCACTTACCGGCTCACCTACAAGGGCCGCGAGGTCATTAAAACCAGCAAGCTCGGCTTCGACTTGAAAAACGCACCGGCCCTTACCAGTGGCTTTGCTGTGGCTGAGGCCAACAAGCGCACGTTTGATGAGACCTGGACGCCGGTGTGGGGCGAGGTAAAAACCATTCGCAACCACTACAACGAGCTGGCCGTGACCCTGAATCAGGCCGCCACCAGCCGCTCGCTGCGCGTGCGCTTCCGCGTGTTTGACGACGGGCTCGGCTTCCGCTACGAGTTTCCGAAACAGGACAAGCTGGCGCACTTTGTGGTGAAGGAAGAGCGGACGCAGTTTGCCCTAGCCGGCGACCACAAGGCCTTCTGGCTGCCCGGCGACTACGACACCCAGGAGTACAGCACCGTCACGTCGAACCTGTCGGAAGTGCGCGGCAAGATGAAAGCGGCCGTAACCGACAATGCCTCGCAAACCACCTTCTCCCCCACTGGCGTGCAGACGCCGCTGATGCTCAAGAGCAAGGACAGGCTGTACATCAACATCCACGAGGCGGCGCTGATTGATTACTCGTGCATGTCGCTGGAACTGGACGACAAGAACTTCGTGCTGGAGTCGCACCTCACGCCCGACGCGAAGGGCGACAAAGGCTACCTCCAGACGCCTGCCAACTCGCCCTGGCGCACCGTGGTGGTGAGCGACCGGGCGGGCGCCATTCTGGAATCCAAGCTCATCCTCAACCTCAACGAGCCCACCAAATACAAGGATACCTCCTGGATTAAGCCCGTGAAGTACGTGGGCGTGTGGTGGGAAATGATTACCGGCCGCAGCACCTGGGCTTACACCGACGCCACCAACATCAAGCTCGACTCGACCGACTACCGCACCCTGAAGCCCAACGGCAAGCACGCCGCCAACACGGCCCACGTGAAGGAATACATCGACTTCGCCGCCAAGCACGGCTTCGACGCGGTGCTGGTGGAGGGCTGGAACACCGGCTGGGAAGACTGGTTTGGCCAGAGCAAGGACTACGTGTTCGACTTCGTGACGCCCTACCCCGACTTCGACGTGCAGGAGCTGCACCGCTACGCCGCCAGCAAAAACGTGAAGATGATGATGCACCACGAGACGTCGGGCTCGGCCCGCAACTACGAGCGGCACATGGACCAGGCCTATAAGTTCATGGTAGACAACGGCTACAACGCGGTGAAGAGCGGCTACGTGGGCAACATCCTGCCCCGCGGTGAGCACCACTACGGCCAGTGGCTGGTGAACCACTACCTCCACGCCATCACGAAAGCGGCCGACTACAAAATCATGGTGAATGCCCACGAGGCCGTCCGGCCCACCGGCCTGGCCCGCACCTACCCCAACCTGATTGGCAACGAAGCAGCCCGCGGCACCGAGTACGAATCCTTCGGCGGCAACAACGCCGACCACACCACCATCCTGCCCTTTACGCGCCTGATGGGCGGCCCAATGGACTACACGCCGGGCATTTTCCAAACGAAAATCAGCGTGCTGAACCCCGAGAACAAGTCCTTCGTGCACAGCACCCTGGCCCGCCAGCTGGCCCTGTACGTGACCATGTACTCGCCTCTGCAAATGGCCGCCGACTTGCCCGAGCATTACAACCAGCACCTCGACGCATTCCAGTTCATCAAGGACGTGGCCGTGGACTGGGACGACACCCGCGTGCTGGAAGCCGAGCCTGGCGACTACGTCACCATTGCCCGCAAGGCCAAGGGCAAAAACAACTGGTTTGTGGGCAGCACCTGCGACGAAAACGGCCGCACCTCGAACGTGAATTTTAGCTTCCTCGACCCCGGCAAAAAGTACGTGGCCACCGTGTACGCCGACGCCAAGGACGCCCACTACGAGAAAAACCCGCAGGCCTACGCCATCCGCAGAGTGAACGTGACGCGCAAAAGCAAGCTGTCGCAATTTTGCGCCCCGGGCGGCGGCTACGCCATCAGCGTAGTGGAAGCCGGGCGGTAGGAGCGGCTTGAGAAAAGCCGTCGAATAGCCGTCTGTGTACGCAACAAGCACCAAGGAACTACCCAAAAAACAAACAACCGTCATGCTGAGCGCAGCCGAAGCATCTCTACCGCGCAAGTAACTATTTACTAAAGCGGTAGAGATGCTTCGGCTGCGCTCAGCATGACGGTTTTTAAGGCAAGACGTTTTTTCAGGTACTCTATTATACGTCAGGCACTTACTTAGGCCTTACCAGACGTAGGTGCCCACGGCGCCCGCGGGCAGCGTGGCCGCTACCTGCTTCCCCTGCTGGCGAATTCCGAAGGTTTTGGGCGCGGCCCCGTCGTTCAGCACCACCAGCACGCGCTGGCCGGTGGGCGTGCGGAAGGCCACGTTGGGCAGGCCGGCGGGCAGCGTGGAGGCCACGCGCACTGAGCCCGGCCGCGCAAACTTGCTGGCGTGCGCAATGATGTAGTAGGCCTCGTTGCGGGTCACGGCGTTGCCAGCCAGGGTAATGGCGCCCAGGCACTCGGTGCAGCCGCCGGGCGTGTGCGGGTTTTGCTGCGGGTCGGCGGCCAGGTTCCACTCCAGCACGGTGCGGGCCCAGTTGCGAGTGGCGCCCACAATGAGGGTTTTGACGTGCCAATTCAGGTTGGCGTCGAACTTGCTTTTGGAGCCCACCCACTGCTCGGTGAAGTAGACGTTTTTGGTGGGGTGGGCGTCGTGCACCTGGCTCAGCGCCTCGATGGGGCCGGCGTAGAGGTGAATGGCCCAGCCGGCGACGTACTGGGCCGCGGCGGGGTTGTTGAGCACCGTGAGCGGGGAGTCGGGCCGGTCGGCGTTGTGGTCGTAGCAGATGATTTTGGTGTCCAGCTTCGCCGCACGAAAGGCCGGACCCTACAAGCCTAGATGCACTCCCAACCCAGCCACTAGGCCTGGTCTCTCCTATGGCTGTGAGGTTACGCTGTTGCAGCCATTACATTACACTGTGATGGCCAGGCACGGCTAAATGTGGCCTGGCATTGCGCATGAGCACTTTATAAAAAGCAAAACAATACGGACTAAGTAGATGTAGGCATAGGTCTTACTCTTACACGGGCACTTGCCAAAATGATAATTTCATTAAATCTTCATACACGAGGTTGTGACACGGCGGTTCGAATGCTACTTTTAGCATAGTACCATCGCACTTTTTCATGAAACAGCCCTCCGTCACCGTCATCATACCCATATACAGGGAGCAGCCATCCCCGCTGGAAGTTCTTTCGTTGGACCAAACCCTGGCGGTGCTGGGTCACTACCCCATTGCCTTCATGGCCCCCGAGTATTTGGACGCCACGTGGTACCAGGAGCACTGTCGCGGCAAAGCTGCCGTCCGCATCGAACGCTTTGACTGGGAGGGCTACGAGGACTACGTCAACCTGATGATGGACCCGGAATACTATCGGCGCTTCCAGGCCTACGAATACCTTTTCATGTGCCAACTCGACGCCTTTGCCTTCCGCGACGAGCTGCCCTATTGGTGCGGCCTTGGCTACGACTTCGTGGGGGCCGTGATTTACAACGAAACCTGGAAGGCCAGCACCAACTGGTGGCGGCGGCTCACGGGCTTCGAAACCCCAGCCTACTACGCCAACAGCGGCTTTTGCCTCAAGAAAGTGGACACCTTTGTCAGCATGACGTCCCGGTTTCGGCACTACATCTCGTTTTATCGGTGGGTGAGCCAGTTGCGCGGCGTCCAGGGTTTTTACGACGACTTGTTTATTAGCCAGCACTTCCCCCGGCTCTCATCGCGGTTTCGCATGCCCTCCAAGGCGGTGGCCCAACGCTTTGGCGCCGACTACATGGAGTACGACCCGGGCCGCCTCCCCTTTCACAACGGCAACAACGAGAACCTGCCCTTCGGCGTGCACGGCTGGATTCAGCGGCAGCTTGACTTTTGGCGCCCCTGCATCAACCGGTGCGCCCCCGGCTCGCTGGCCTGGGAGTAGCCCGCGGCCCCGTCCCCGGCAAGTCACGGCGGCGTGGGCGCTTGAGGCGCAGCGCCCGGGCAACCAAATTAGGGGCTTTAGTGACGCCTGTTTCGGGGGCGAATGGCTGCGGCTTGTCCGGCCAACTGTTGGCTTGGCGCGGCGGCGATAAGCCCAACCATGCGGGTCAAGCGCGTGGTCTCCAATGTGCAGCAGTAACAGCATTCTGAATTTCTTGCCGTAGATTATTGCTGATTGCTCAAATTCTAGTTTCATTACGATGAGTTCACCCTACTGGGACGGCTTATACAGTCGAGACGCAGAGCCCCCCGCTGGCCTGACCGGAGTTGACCGGGAAAGCTGGCTGCGGGGCAAACAAGAAGCGGAAGCCGCCAAAGCCTTGTTTAAACGGCCGGCGCAGGCGCAATCCGCCGCGGCCGCCGCCCCGCCCGTGCCCTTGGCAGCGCATGTGGCCCGCGAGGGCGGGGTCAACTGGCGGCGGACGGGGCTGCTGATTGGGGCCGTGCTGGTGCTGTTGGCGGCCGCAGGGGCTGTCGCGTTCTACGGCGCGCCGAGTTCGGCGGGGTGGCTGCTGTTTGCGGCGGCCGTCGTGGGATTGGTGTGGCGGCTGGCGGGGCCCGACGTGGCCCGCAGGTAGCCGGGCGGTCCGTGGGGGCCCAGCCAAGTTCCGGAATTGGTTCTTCAGCCGCCGCCTAGGCCCCGGGGCCCGGGGCCGGGCTCTATCTTTCGGGCGTTTCCAGCCGAAAGCTCATTGCCATGCGCACCTTCAACTGGGCCATTTTGGGCCCGGGCCACATCGCCCACAAATTTGCCGAAAGCCTGGCGCTGCTGCCCGACGCCCGCTTGCACGCCGTGGCCTCGCGCAGCCTGCCCACGGCGCAGGCCTTCGCCCACAAGTTTGGTGTGCCGCACGCCGTGGGCTCCTACGACGCCCTGTTGGCCGTGCCCGGCATCGACGCCGTGTACATTGCCACGCCCCACTCGGAGCACCACGCCCACGCTTTGCGTTGCCTGCGGGCGGGCTTGCCAGTGCTCTGTGAAAAGGCATTTGCCCGCAATTCCCACGAAGCCGCAGAGATGATTGCCGTGGCGCAAGCACAAGGCGTATTTCTCATGGAGGCCTTTTGGACGCGGTTTTTTCCGGCCGTCGCCTACGCCCTTGAAGTAGTGCAGTCGGGCGTCATCGGCGATGTAAAGCACCTCGCGGCCGACTTTGGCTTTCGCGCGTCGGATGACCCCGCGGGCCGCCTGCTCAACCCGGCGCTGGCCGGAGGCTCGCTGCTCGACATCGGCGTGTACCCCCTCTTCATCAGCAAGCTGTTTTTGGGCGAGCCCACCGCGGTGCGCGCCGTGGCCGTGCCGGCCGCCACGGGCGTGGACCTGGCCTGCACCATGGCCCTGGCCTATTCTAGCGGGGCTACGGCCAGCCTGTTTTCAACCTTGACGGCCGGCACCAACAACCAATGCGTGCTCTACGGCACCAAGGGCCAGCTGCACCTGATGGGGCGCTTTCACGCGCCCACCGGCGTGCGCGTGCAGCTACCAGACCAGCCCGTCCAGGAAATTCCCTTCGGCTGGCCCGGACTTGGCTATCAGTACGAGGCGGCCCACGTGCAGCAATGCCTGGCCCAAGGCCAGGCAGAAAGCCCCCTGCTGCCCCTGTCCTTCAGCCTCGAGCTGATGCAACTACTCGACCGCGTGCGCGCCGAAATCGGCCTGCGCTACCCGGGCGAATAGGGGCTGAGCAGGAAGCAGTCTCGCAGCGAAACACGACGGGTTAACTTCCTAACTTGTGGTGGCCAAGCGAACCGAACCCAGGAAAAACCCGGTACTGGGTCGGACTCACCGAGCCGTAGGAGTTGGTGCGCTTGGTTTTGAGCGGGAAGCTGCCGTTGGGAGCCATTTGGCTGGGCAGCAACACGGTTTTAGAAGGCCCGGGGCACAGGGCCAGCAGCTCGCCTCGGCCGAGCACCTGGCCCTGTGCAGCTACCACGCCCGCCAGAGCCTGGGCATTGCCATTCCCGGCGGCAGCAGCAGCATCGTGTTTTCCAACATGGAAGCGGCCTCGTTTCTGGCCCCGACGCTTACCAGCATCGCCCAGCGCGCCTACGCCATGGCAAGGAAGCGGCCCGCCCCTGTTCCATTCCGTCACCAAAAACAAGCCCGTGCTGGCCCTCCGGCGCCTGGACCTGCATTCCGAGTTGGTAGTCCGGGCTTCCCCTGCGCCGGGCAGTTAATACCATGGCACTGGCCCGCGGCCTTGCTCCGGCAAAGGAAAGCACACAGGGAAGAATTGCGGCGCGCGGACGGACGCCTTTTTGGCCAAAGACGTGGGACGTGCGCGGCGCAATGGACGTACAAGGACACCTTTGCACCAGTTGCCGCCGACGCCCATGCCTCCAACACAAAATTTGCAACGATTCCTTGACGCGCAGGAAGCTTCCTATTCAGTCGCATTGACGGAAATTACGCAGGGCCGAAAACGCAGCCATTGGATGTGGTACGTCTTCCCCCAGATTCGCGGTTTGGGCCTGAGTGAAACGGCCCAGTTTTACGCCCTGCAAAACGCCGCCGAAGCCGAAGCCTTCCTGGCCCATCCTGTGCTTGGCAGCCGGCTGGTTCGCATCAGCTCGGCACTGCTCGAACTCAAAGGCCACGACGCGCACCCCGTGTTTGGCAGCCCAGACGACGTGAAACTGCGCTCATCCATGACTTTGTTCGCTTCGCAACCCGGCGCTAACCCCGTCTTTCAAGCGGTGCTCGATAAATATTACGCTGGCCACCCCGACCCGAATACCCTGCGCATCTTGGCCCAGCAAGCCTAAATTGGGCGGGCGCTTTCCGGCCACAACGGCACTTTAACTACCTGCCCGGCGGCCGGCAACGGGCGGCCGTGCCTTGGCTAGCGGGACGCAGCCCAACGCCACCCGCAAACAACATCCGGTCGCCTAAAGCAAAAGTCGCGGCGCAGACCAGGTTCAAGGCTCGCCACGCGCTGGCCACGGAAGTCGCGGGAATAGGCTGGAGAGTGGGTTTTGCGACGGCGGCAGAAAATGGCCGTTCAGGCTCTCAGTGCCAGAGTTGCACGTCGGATATGCACTCCAAGCGTGCGAGCTTCATGGGCAAGGACTGCTCTATATGGCTGAAGCCAAAAGAAGCCTGTTTGCCCCAGGCATAATTCACGAAAATAAAGTCGTGTTTTTAAGGAGATATTCCAAGTAAAGTACTATATTTACATCCCATCGAGTGCCATTATTGAGCAGTAATCATCAATACAGGCTCTGTCGGCAATATTTAATCCTACTGTACCTACGTTCTATACCTTGCCATCACATGGAGAATACGACCATCCACCTGGAGAAGAATCGCACCTGGCCCATGTTTGCCTCTGCTGCCGTTGCCCTGTTCCTGACGTTGATTGTGACTCCGGCGCACAGCTACGCGCGCCTGATTGGCTTTGGTGTGACCGCGCTCTGCGTGGCGTTGGCCGTGGTGGCGCTTACGGTGCTGGCCCCTGTGCCAGTTGTTTCGCTACAGAAGCAAGAAATACCAAAAACACCAAAGCGGTAGTAGCCGAGCTGTAAAAGCTCCTTCGTCACCAACGCACAGTGTGGCTAAAAAACGTTCTCGTTGCGGACGACTACTTGGGCTACGGTTCGGCCCACAATTTTAACATCGAGCCAGAATGACCAGGTCCGCAAATAGTGCAGGTCGGCTTGCACGCGTTTGTTCATGGCGTCTAGTTCTTTGGTTTCGCCCCGCAGGCCCGAGACCTGCGCCAGGCCCGTGATGCCGGGCAACGCGCGGTGGCGGTCCATGAAGTTGTGAATTTCGCCGGCGTAGTACTCGGTGTGGCGCAGCATGTGCGGACGCGGGCCCACAATGGACATTTCGCCGCGCAGCACGTTGAGGAACTGCGGCAGCTCGTCTAGGCTGGTCTGGCGCAGGAAAGCACCCACGCGGGTTACGCGGTGGTCGCCGCGGCTGGCTTGCTGCTCGTCGGCTGCAGCGTTGGGGGCCATGCTCCGGAACTTGAGGCAATAAAAGGGGCGGCCATCTTTGCCGGTGCGCAGTTGCTTGAAGAAGGCCGGACCTTTGGATTCAAGTTTGATGAGCAGCGCAATCAAAGGGGCCAGCCAGCTGAGCATGAGCGTGACGACTAGTAGTGCAAAGACTACGTCAAACGCCCGCTTTGCTCGAGCGTGGTGCAGGGCGGCTCGGGTGCCCACCGCGACCTGCGCGCTCGGTGGGGCGACTTCCGACGCGGGATATGGCGCCGGGCCGTCTTGTTCGTATATCATAGCGGGTAGTGTAGAACCAAACGGTGATTTTATAGGACCCGAAGGTAACGGAATAACCGCTATAATGTTGGAAAAAATACCATATTTTATGTATATATTGATAAAATATAATTTTTACCGATTTTTTCCTATTGACAATCCTATCGCAAGGCCTAACCCAACAACTTTATGATATATACGTAAATTTGAATATTTATACTCTGCCAAAGCCGGAATTCCCGCTTGAATCACCTTCTCTGCCTTGCCGGTCAGTTGCCCCGCAGGTCAGCGAGCTGCGCCTGCCCTACTCTCCTTCGCCGCGGCTGGCTCCTCGTACAACTGCCCAGCCCAGGAAATTAATCAGCACGAAAAGGCCAAACACCCAAAACGGTAAGTAACGGTAGAGCAGGTAGCCGATTCCGAGCGCAACCAGCGCTATGATGAGGGTGTATTTCACAAGAGTGCACAACGGGAGCAGAGCAAAAACACGTTGTTTATGCCCGCCGTTCCTCGTCGGTCTGCAAAACTACACCAATGTGCGGGGCTACAATGGGTAATTTGCAGATGTTGTGAAAAGCGTTGGGCGTTCGGTTGGCCGGTTGGGTTCGGCGGGCTCCACAAGTCCTTGTGCAGTCTTAAAAAGCCCCCTGTTATTACCATTAATGGGCAGCGGCTCAGGGTGCAGGCTGGTTCCGTGCTGGAATTCTTACCAATTTGAGCAAGGCTGTTCGGGTGCGTAGTATTGGGTCATAATACACCTCTAGCAGCGGTTGAAGGCCGTCTTTCGGAATTGCACGCCCCGATTCTTCGGGCAGCTTTGGTGCCATGAATCCACTTAAGAAATAAAAACGAGTTGATTGGCTTGGTTGATTTCGTCGCGGGTGATGGTGTGACCCATGTTGGGGTAAATTTTTTCGGTTACCTGCGCGCCCATGCTGGTTAGCAGAGCGGTGGAGGCCCGTACCCGCTCCACGGGCACGTGGAAGTCGGGGTCGCTGCTGCCAATGAAGACGGGAGTGCCGCCAAAGTCTCCGGTGTAGTTCTCCGCGTAGATTCGGTCGCCAATGAGGCCGCCGGTGAAGGCCACCACGCCGCCGTAGCGGGCCGCGTGGCGCGTCACAAATTCCAGGGTGAGGCAGGCACCTTGCGAGAAGCCCAGGAAATACACGTTTTCGGGGCTCAGGCCTTGGCTTGTGGCGGCGGCTACGGCGCGCTGCACCGCCGCCAAAGCCGCCGACAAGCCGGGCTCGTTTTGGGCGGGTGGTGCCAAGAAGGAATTGGGGTACCAGGTGTTCTGTGAGGCTTGCGGAGCGAGCAGCGCAAAATCGGCCACGTGTAGCTGCGCCGCCAACGACAGGATGTCGGAAGCGCTGCCCCCCCGCCCGTGCAACATGATAAGGGCCTTGGCGGCGCCGGCCAACGGCTGACCGGCCGTGAGAATAGCTTGCTGATGCATAGAACGGTTGTTAATTGGGCGGGCCGGCCGAGGCGACCAGTGAGCAGTGGCGCCCACCGTGCGGGACTTGCCTTGGAACCAACCAGCGCCCGAAAGGTACTTTCCAGGCGTTGCAAAATTTCGTTTGCCCGCTCCAAACGGCCGTTCTCTGGCTAGCGTCATAACTTACGGCGCCGCTAGTCAGTTGTGGCCTTTGGGCTACGCCAGCCTCGGTGGAGGTCAAGCAGTCCTCCATTTTTCCACTCAGCTTACCAGCCCAACCCCTCCATGGAAGACCGTATTCTAGGTTTGCACCACGTCACCGCCATTGCCAGCGACGCTCAGCGCAACTTCAACTTTTACGCGAAGGTGCTGGGGTTGCGCTTCATCAAGAAGACGGTCAACTTCGACGACCCGGGCACTTACCACTTCTACTTTGGCGACGAAGTAGGGTCGGCGGGCACCATCCTCACGTTTTTCCCGTGGCCGCACATCACCCCGGGCCGGCGTGGGACCGGGCAGGCCACCGAAATCGGGTATTCGGTGCCAGCGGGCAGCCTGGACTTCTGGATGCAGCGGTTTGATGCCCACAACGTCATCTACAACAAGCCGAGCGAGCGGTTTGGCGAGCAGTACCTGCCTTTCCTCGACCCCGACGGCTTGAAGCTGGAGCTGATTGTGTCGAAAACGCCGGACCCGCGCACGCCCTGGACCACGGCCGAAGTAGGGGCCGACGTGGCCACCCGCGGCTTCCACAACGTGACCCTGACGCTGGCCAGAGCCGCGCACACGGCCGCGATTCTGACCGAAGTTTTTGGTTACGTTGAAGTGGAAAAGCACGTCAACCGCACGCGCTACGCCACCGACACCGTGCAGGGCGCCAGCATCATCGACTTGGTGGAAGTGGCGGGCGAAGGCTCGGGCGTCACGGCGGGCGGCTCGGTGCACCACGTGGCTTTCCGGGTGAAAGACGATGCCATGCTGATGCGCTTTCGGGACATCATCGTGAAGCGCGGGCTCAACATCACGCCCCAGATTGACCGGCAATATTTTCACTCGCTCTACTTCCGCGAGCCGGGTGGCGTGCTGTTTGAGCTGGCTACGGAAAACCCCGGATTCATGATTGATGAGCCGTTGGCGGAACTGGGCACGCACCTGCTTCTGCCGCCCCAGTACGAGTCACGCCGCGCCCAGATAGAGGCGCATTTGCCGAAGATTTCTTAATGGCTAAACAACGCTCTGTGGCGCTCTGGTGGTGATTATTTCACGACCAGGGCGCCACGCAGCATGCCCATGCCGCAGGTAAACTCGAAACGACCGGCTTGCTGCGGCAGCACCTCGACCAGCGTGGTTTGGAAAGCGGGCAGCTCGCGCCGGATGCTGAAGTCGGGCATGAGCAACTCTTCGGAGCAGCTGTTCTCCTCGTCGCGGTAGAAATGCAGCTGCACGGGTTTGCCGCGCTCTACCTCAATCACATCGGGCGTGTAGCCTCCTTTCACGGTGATGTCGACTTCTTGCACGCCGCTGGAAGAAGACACCGTGCTAGCTGCTTGCCGCGCCGAAAAGAAAAAGTACCAGAGCACGAACCCCGCCAAGCCCAGCCCGGCGATAGTGACGATGATGGCGGGAGTATCCATGGCAAGAGTTTTTATCAGTTAGAAGGCGATAATCATCAAGAAAAATCCAGGTTGTCATGCAGCGCGCAGCGAAGCCTCTCGCCCGCTACCACTGATTAGTTAAAGCACGCGAGAGGCTTCGCTGCGCGCTGCATGACCGCCTAGCGGCGTGACATGATTTATTCGAGGCCCATCTGTCCGTCTTACTTGTTGAGACCTGCGGGCTTAAATGCCCGGAGGCGCAGGGAGTTGGTGAGCACCGACACGGAGCTGAGGGCCATGGCACCGGCGGCCAGCATGGGCGAGAGCAGCCAACCGAAGAACGGGTAGAGCAGGCCGGCCGCGATGGGGATGCCCAGCGTGTTGTAGACGAAAGCAAAAAACAGGTTTTGCTTGATGGTGCGGATGGTTTGGCGCGACAGTTCGATGGCCGTTACCACGCCGTGCAAGTCGGAGCGCATGAGGGTGATGCCGGCGGCTTCCATGGCCACGTCAGTGCCGCCGCCCATGGCCAGGCCAATGTCGGCCTGGGCCAGCGCGGGGGCATCGTTGATGCCGTCGCCCACCATGGCCACCACGCGGCCTTCGGCTTGCAGTTGCTTCACCGTGGCGGCCTTGCCGCTGGGCAGCACTTCGGCGAAGTAGCGCGTGATGCCTACCTGCTCGGCTACTTTGGCAGCAGTTTGGGGATTGTCACCGGTCATCATCACTACTTCCATGCCTAGTGCCTGGAGTTGTTTGATGGCGGCTTTGGAGGTGTCGCGCACTGTATCGGCTACTGCGATGAGGCCAGCTGCGCGGCCATCTACGGCTACGTAAAGCACGGTTTTGGCCTGGCTGAGTAGCTGGTCGGCTTGGGTGCGCAGGTGGGTGGGCAGCTCCACTTGCTCAGTGGCCAGCAAGCGCTGGTTGCCGATGAGCACGGCTTGGCCGTTGACCATGGCGGCGGCCCCATGGCCTTCAATTGCCCGGAAATTTGTGGCGACTGCCGACGCAACGCCCTGTTGTTCGGCGTAGCGCACCACTGCTTCGGCCAAGGAGTGTTCGGATTGGCGCTCCAGGGTGGCTACCAGCTGCAGCAGCTGCGCGGCATCTTGGTCCGGAGCAGGCACAAAGTCGGTCACGGCGGGCTCCCCGCGGGTGATGGTGCCGGTTTTGTCGAGCAGCACGGTGTTCACTTTGTAGGCCTTTTCGAGCGCTTCGGCGTTGCGAATCAACACGCCGTGCTCGGCGCCCTTGCCTGTGCCCACCATGATGGCCGTGGGCGTGGCCAAGCCCAAGGCACAGGGACAAGCAATGATGAGCACGGCCACGAAATTGGTAAGAGCCAGCGGCAGCCGGGTGGCCACGGGCGCCAAATCGAACCACAGCACGAAGGTGAGAATGGCAATGACGACCACCGTGGGCACGAAAATGGCGCTGACCTTATCGGCCAAGCGCTGGATGGGCGCGCGGCTGCCCTGGGCGTCTTCCACCAGCTTCACAATTTGGGCGAGCATGGTGTCGGCACCCACTTTGGTGACGCGGAAACGGAAAGAACCGGTCTTGTTGAGAGTGGCGCCGAACACGGAATCGCCGGGTCTCTTCTCAACGGGCAGGCTTTCGCCGGTGAGCATGGCTTCGTCCACGGCCGAATGGCCTTCGAGGAGCAGGCCGTCGGTGGCCACTTTCTCACCGGGGCGCACCAGCACCACGTCGCCGAGCTGCACTTGCTCGATGGGCACGTCTACTTCCTCGCCGTTGGGGCGCACCACGCGGGCCGTTTTGGCTTGCAGGCCCATCAGGGTGCGGATGGCGGCCGAGGTTTGGGTTTTGGCCCGCAGCTCCATCACCTTGCCCAGTAGGATGAGGGCGATGATGGTGGCCGTGGTGTCATAATACACTTCCGGCATGAGGCCGTGGCGCATGAAAAAACCAGGGGCCACCGTGGCGGCCAGGCTGTAGA
Organism: Hymenobacter sp.; assembly: GCF_036388155.1. Classification (NCBI taxonomy): domain Bacteria; kingdom Pseudomonadati; phylum Bacteroidota; class Cytophagia; order Cytophagales; family Hymenobacteraceae; genus Hymenobacter; species Hymenobacter sp. The sequence goes on from NZ_DASVSI010000063.1 coordinate 20,330, forward strand.
GAAACGCCGCGCCGGTGCCCACGGCAATGAGGGTGTCCATGGTGGCCGAGCGGTGGCGGAAGCTGTTCCAGGCCGACACGTAGAACTCGCGCCCGCTGTAGAGCAGCACGGGCAGCGTGAGCAGCAGCAGGCCGTAATTTAACCACTGCATGTTGATTTGCTGCATCAGGGCCGGCCAGAGCATGAGCATGCTGAGCGGCATGATGACAATGGCCAGGGCCACCGCTACCCAGAAACGGCGCTTGAGGGTGGCGTAGGCGGTGGCTTTTTGCTCGTCAATCAGGGCTTGGCGGTCGGCGGCGCTGGTGTCGGGCGCGCGCTCGGCCACGCCAAAGCCGGCACTGACCACGGCTTCTTTCAGGGTGGCCGGGGTGGCCTGGGCGGGGAGGTAGTCGACGGTGGCTTTTTCGGTGGCGAAGTTGACCACCGCCCGTTGCACGCCCGGCGCGCGGCTCAGCGATTTTTCTACCGCCGAGGCGCAGGAGGCGCAGCTCATGCCCTCGATGTCGAGGGTGGCGGTTTCGATATTTTTGGTTGTGGGTGACATGGCTAAAACGGCTTCAAAGTCGGTAACAACATGACTTTCTAAGACGTTACAAAGCAACGCTGGCCGGCCGGTCGGGTTGGTACGGAATCCGGCGCCGGAGATGCAAAATTTGGCCCCGTTCAGAATTTGGGCGCAATGCCGACCCAGCGCAACTTGCTGCCTCGGTTCCCGCGTCAAGAACCTATCCGAAAATTACCCTCTCTGCAAACAGGCCGTCCGGCTCCTCCGTCCGTCTACCTAGTACCACGAAATTTCATTTCGGCCCGCTAGAACAACTGCACGCGACTCGTTCTAGCGGGCCGAATTGGAAATTCGGGGTACTCGGGCTGGCGGACGCCTGAGGAGCGGACGGCCTGAACTATTTTTCGGATGGGCTTTGAGTGGACCCGGCAAAGAAAACGCACCGACTTGTGTTTACGCGCGGCTTCCGAACTTATGGCCCCGCTTTCGGCTTGTATGCCGCCGCTAAATCTGCGTATAAATGGCCGTTGACCCCATTGCTTCCGTCGTGACCAGCCCTTCGCTGTCTTCTGCCACGCCCAACGCCCTGTTTCCGGTGTTCCTGAAACTGGAGCAGTTTCGGGTATTGGTGGTGGGCGGCGGCAACTGCGGCTTGGCCAACCTGGCGGCCATTCTGCACAACAGCCCCGACACGGCCGTGCGGGTGGTGGCCCCGCGCCTGCTGCCCGGCCTGCGGGCCCTGGCGGCGCACCACCCGCGGGTGCAGCTGCACGCCCGCCCCTACTCCGACGCCGACCTGGAGGACCAAGATTTTGTGTTCATCGCCACCGACGACGACGCCCTTAACCAGCAAATTCAGGAAGCCGCCACGGCCCGCCGCTTGCTGGTGAATGTGTCGGACGCGCCGGCCATCAGCGACTTTTTCCTGCCCTCCGTGGTGCAGCGCGGCGATTTGAAAGTGGCCATTTCGGTCAATGGCAAGTCGCCCACCGTCAGCCAGCGCCTGCGCACGGTGCTGGAAGAAACCCTGCCCCACGAGATGCACACGCTGCTACACCAGGTGAGCGGGGTGCGGCACCGGTTGAGCAGCGGCTTCCTACACACGCTGCGCACGCTGAGCGCCACCACCGGCGAGCTGGCCTACGGCCCGGTGTATGAGGCGCCCGCTACGGCCTATTGGCGCCGCGTCGCCACTTTCGCGCTGGCGACGTTCGCGTTGTTCATCCTGCTCAACATCCTCTCCTACTACATCACGTGGCCGCAAGCCGTGGCGTGGCTCACGGGGTCGGGCACATTCTATTTATTCGTGGTCGTGGGATTTGTGGCGCAGCTTATCGACGGACTGCTGGGCATGGGCTACGGCGTGGTGTCGGCTATTAGTTTGATGTCGCTGGGGTTGAGCCCGGTGGCGGTGAGTGCCAGCATTCACACGGCCGAGATGTTTGCCAGCGGCGCCTCAGGTTACCAGCACTACCGCTTCGGCAACGTGAACAAGCGCCTGTTTCGGGTGCTGCTGATACCGGGCATCCTTGGGTCGGTGAGCGGTGCATTGGTGCTCAGCTACTTCGGCGAGCAGTACGCCAACTGGGTAAAGCCCATTCTGGCCGTGTACCTGCTGCTCCTGGGATTGCGCATACTCAGCAAGGCCCTGCGCGTGCAGCGTGACAAGCGCCGCCGGGTGAAAAATGCAGGCTGGCTGGCCGGCGCCGGGGGCTTCCTCGACTCGTTCGGCGGCGGCGGCTGGGGGCCGCTGGTCACCAGCACGCTCATTGCCAACGGCCGCACGCCGCAGTACGTCATCGGCACAGTGAGCCTGGTGGAGTTCTTCGTCACCTTCGCCAGCGCGCTTACCTTTTTCTCCATCTTGGGTATCTCGCACTGGCAGATTGTAGCCGGCCTCATTGTGGGCGGAGTGGCTGCCGCGCCCCTCGCCGCTCGGCTAGCCGGCCGCATTCCTACCCGCTGGATGTTCCTGGGCGTGGGCCTGATGGTGATTTTCTGGAGCCTGTGGGCGCTGCGGAAGCTGTTTTAGGGGCAGAGATGGGACAGTTTCCGTTGTCATCCTGAGCGCAGCGAAGGACCTTCTCGCAATTGAACTACAGTTCTACGTGAGAAGGTCCTTCGCTGCGCTCAGGATGACAGGCGGTTAATTAAGTTATTTTCTCGGGCGAGATGCTTCGCTGCGCTCTGCATGACGGCTTTTTTCCGTTCGTCCTTCTTAGTAACTGCAAATGAGTCATTTTACCGCAACTGCTCCACTTCAATGCCGGCCATGATGAAGGGCCCCACTCCTTTGAAATCGTTCGTCTTGAGCGGCTCGCTGAGGTAGTACTCGTAGGAGCCGTCGCGGTAGGGGCTGCCTCCCAGGCCGCCCACGCTCACCGTGCCGGTCAGGGATAGCAGGCCAGCGGGTTCGGTTTTCACAAATTGCTTTACGATGCCGTCATAGCCTTTGCGGGCCACTGGGGCGTACTTTTTATCGAGGTAGCCCAGGCGGGCGCCTTTGGCCAGGGCGTAGACGAACATGCAGGAAGCCGAGGTTTCGATGTAGTTGCCGGCGCGGGTGCCCTGGTCCATTACTTGGAACCAGCCGCCGGTTTGGGGGTCCTGGTATTTCACCAGCGGGGGCCAAGCGCTGCAGGGCCTTGAGCAGCACCGGGCGCTGCGGGTGGTTTTTGGGGAAATAGTCGAGGACGTCCACCAGCGCCATGGCGTACCAGCCGATGCCGCGGGCCCAGAAGTTGGGGCTTTGGCCGGTGGTTTTGTTGGCCCACTGCTGCTCACGGCTTTCGTCGTAGCCGTGGTAGAGCAGGCCGGTTTTGGGGTCCACCATCAGCTTTTCAACCAGCGCAAACTGCTTGGCCACGTTGTCGAACCCGG
>NZ_DASVSI010000064.1:0-14875 GCF_036388155.1 Hymenobacter sp.
GTCTCGGCTGCGCTCGACATGACGGCCTTTTTGTTCAGTTCATCAAAATTGCTCATTCCTCATTAAGCGCAGCGTCATGCCCTACCGTCACACTATTGGCCAGCACAGCTACGTGTTCGATGACCTGAAAACGCTGCTGGCGCGGGCTTCGCCCATGCGCTCTGGCGACGGGCTGGCCGGGGTGGCCGCCGCTACTTATGAGGAACGAGTGGCCGCGCAATACGCCTTGGCCGATGTACCGTTGCGCACCTTTCTCAACGAGGCGCTGGTGCCTTACGAGCAAGACGAAGTGACGCGCCTGATAGTGGACGGGCACGATGCCGCGGCGTTTGCCGGCATTGCGCATTTCACCGTGGGGCAGCTGCGCGACTGGCTCCTCTCGGACGCGGCCGATGCGGGCACGCTGCAAGCCCTCGCCCCCGGCCTGACGCCGGAAATGGTGGCCGCGGTATCGAAGCTGATGCGCAACCAGGAATTGATTGCGGTAGCGCGGCGCTGCGAGGTCGTCACGCGGTTTCGCAACACTTTGGGCTTGCGTGGGCACCTGGCCACGCGCCTCCAGCCCAACCACCCCACCGACGACCTGCGCGGCATTGCCGCCAGTCTGGTCGATGGCCTGCTCTACGGCAGCGGCGACGCCGTGATTGGGATAAACCCGGCCACCGACAACCCCCGGGCCGTGGGCAACCTGCTGCACATGCTGGACGCCGTGCGCGAGCAATACGCCATTCCCACGCAGACGTGCGTGCTGTGCCACGTCACCACCACGCTGGAGCTGATTCAGCAAAAGGCGCCCGTGGACCTGACCTTCCAATCCATTGCCGGCACCGAAGCCGCCAACGCCAGCTTCGGCATTAACCTAACGCTGTTGCAAGAGGCCCATGAAGCCACCCTGGCCCTGAACCGCGGCACCATCGGCCAACACGTGATGTACTTCGAAACCGGCCAGGGCAGCGCCCTTTCGGCCAATGCCCACCACGGCCTCGACCAGCAAACCGCCGAGGCCCGGGCGTACGCGGTAGCCCGCCGCTTCCGGCCGCTGCTGGTGAATTCGGTGGTCGGCTTTATCGGCCCCGAATACTTGTATGATGGCAAGCAAATCATTCGGGCGGCGCTGGAAGACCATTTCTGCGGCAAACTCCTCGGCCTCCCCATGGGCATGGACGTGTGCTACACCAACCACGCCGAAGCCGACCAGGACGACATGGACACGCTGCTCACGCTACTGGGCGTGGCCGGCTGCAACTTCATCATGGGCGTGCCCGGCGCCGACGACATCATGCTCAATTACCAGTCCACCTCGTTCCACGACGCGCTGTATGTGCGCCAGGTGCTGGGCCTACGCCCAGCGCCCGAGTTCGAAGCCTGGCTGACTCAGCAAGGCATTTTTGATAAGGGAGGTTGCCAACTGCCCGCTTCCGCCGAAACCAAGCTACTGGGGCAGTTGCCGCCGCCACTTCGGTGAGGAAAAGCACAATAAGCCCGTCATGCAGAGCGCAGTTAGTGTCATGCAGAGCGCCGCGAAGCATCTCGCGTGTGGTAGTAACTCAATCGTCAGGATTACTGGTGGCGGGCGAGATGCTTCGCTGCGCTCTGCATGACACTAACATCAATTACGCATAGCACCTATACACTCCTTTTACATCCCCTCCATGCCCGACCTGCCCAGCCTTCCTTCTGCTCCGGAACCTGACCCGTGGTCTGGACTCAAAGCTTACACCGACGCCCGCATTGCCTTAGGCCGCACCGGTACCAGCGTGCCGCTGCGCGAGTCGCTGGCTTTCAAGCTGGCGCACGCGCACGCCCGCGACGCGGTGTATTCGGTGCTGGCCACGGATGCGCTGCTGGCAGCGCTGCCGGTGCTACAGCTGCCGCTGTGCCAGGTCCGCAGCCAGGCGCCTACGCGCGAAGACTATTTGCAGCGCCCCGACCACGGCCGGCAACTCGATGAGCCATCCAAAGCTCAATTGGCAGAGCTGGCTTCGGAAGGATGTGACCTCGTCATCGTTTTGGCCGACGGGCTGTCGGCTACGGCCATCAACGAGCACGCCTTGCCGCTGCTGCGCCTGCTGCTGCCCCGGCTGCGGGAGGCCGGCCTGCGCCTGGGGCCACTGGTGCTGGCCGAGCAGGCGCGGGTGGCGCTGGGCGACGAAGTGGGCCAGCTGCTGCGGGCCCGGCTGGTGCTGGTGCTCATCGGCGAGCGGCCGGGGCTGACGTCGCCCCACAGCTTAGGCGCTTATTTCACCCACGGTCCCCGCCCCGGCCTCACCGACGAAGCCCGCAACTGCGTGTCCAACATCCGGCCCGAAGGCCTGGCGTATCCGGCGGCAGCGGCTAAGCTGTTTTTTCTGCTGCAAGAGTCGCTGCGGCGGCAGCTGTCCGGAGTGGCGTTAAAAGACCAGTCGGACCTGTTGCACGAATAGGCCGGGCGGCTGCGGCAGACAAAAGGGGCAGCTACTAACGCGGTTTCGCAGCCAGTGTACCGGCCGGGCAGTAGCGCGACCATGCCCAGCAGGGACTTCGTAGTTCGCGCTACTCTACACCGACCCCGAAACTGCTCTAGGCTGTATGGACCGTCAATAAACGGTCATGCTGAGCTTGTCGAAGCATGACCATTCTTTTTTCAATGCTTTTGCTCACTGCCCACACAGCCCAGCTTACTTCACGGCCCGCAGCTTGTCCAGCGCGGCGCGGGTTTCTTCCTGCTTCTTGCCCTCCTTTTCCTCCTCCGAAGCAGGGGTTTTGGGCTGGGTGCCGTAGAACGTCAGGATGTTTTCGCGGGCGCGGGGCGTGAGGTTTTCGAATTTTTTGTCGGCCAGCTTGCGCAGCCATTCGCCGTAGGTTTCGTCGGCCAGCGGGTATTCGCCGGCGCGGGTGGGGTGGCCGGTGTCGAAGTCGGTGTTGGCCAGGGCCAGGGGGCTGGCGGAGCTGTCGGCGGGCTGGCGGGCCAGGTCGGCGCGGTAGCTGGCCATCACCTTCCGGAAGCTGGCCTTGAACAGGGCTTGCGCCTCGGGGGTGGGCAACTTGAAGGCAAAGGGCTTGAGCGGGCCAATCTTGGGCAGCACCCGGATGAAGTACGAGAGCAGCCGCGCGCCGGTGCCGGGCCGCTCGTACTCGTTGCCGTACTCTTTCCGAAATTCCTTGGGGCTCACGCGCTTCAGGTAGTCGCGGCGCCGGGCGCCGGGGCTCAGCTTCAGAATGTCTTTGCGCTTGTAGTGCCACGCGGCGCGGGCGGCCGTGGGAATGAGCTGGCTCACCGCGAAGCGGAACGTGGCAATGCTCAGGTCGACGTTGGGCAGCACCTGGCCCAGCTCCAGGCCATAGGTTTGCAGGAAAGCCCGCTCCAGCACCGACTTGCTCACCTGAAACCCGAAGTTCTTGTGGTAGTCCTGCGAGTGGTATTTGCCGCTGGCCAGCTGCACCACGTCGAAGGCAAATTCGAGCTGGGTGTGCTGCTTGGGTGCCTGCTCGTAGGTGATGACCGGGCCAAACTTGGCGGCCAGGTCGGGGTACACGCTGGCCATGGCGCGGTTGGTGCCTTCGGAATGGCCGTTGATGTCGGCCGCGTAGTGGGCCAGGGCGCCCAGCGCAAACGCGTAGTCGTTGCGGTTGCGCGACTGGTTTATCAAGCTCCGCACAAAGTCGCCGGAGCGCACGTAGTGCGTGAGGTTGGTAAAGAGCACATTCCCAAACGGGTAGTAGCCCATGTCCTGGATGATGGCGCCGCCGTAGGCATAGGCTTTGGCCGCGGCAATTTCCTCATCCGTGCCCCCGGGAAAGCGTTTCTGCAGGGCCGGCACCAAGCTTCGCTCCCAGGTCGAGTCGATGTTGGCCTGGTGGGTGAGCACGGCGTAAGCGGCCGCGGGTCGGGTTGCGAAAGCCAGCAGAGCGGCCAGCACCAGAATGTACAGAAGGCGCATGAGGGATAAGCGGTAAGCAGAACGTTGGGAGCCTGCAACGGCAAAGTACGGCCCGTCGTTGCGCCAGCGCCAGCCGGCCTCAACCGGGCAGGGGCTGCGGGGTGTAAGTGGGTCCCAGGCAGCGCGGCCCCTGGGCCGTCCACTCAAGCTTATCGATGCACAATTGGCGCTCGGTCATGGCCGTGTTCCAGGCATGATAAACCAGGTATTCGGTCTTGCCGTCGGGCCCCATGATGTGCGAGTGGTGGCCGGGGCCGCGCACGTGGCCGGCCACCGAATGCAGCACCCGCGCGCCCTGCCCGCCGCCCGCTTCGGCATACGGCCCCATTACCTTGTCGGCCACGCAGAAGTCCACGCCGTAGCGGTCGGTCAGGAAGTTGGCGCCGCTGTAGAAGCAGTAGTATTTGCCAGCGTGGCGCCGGATGAATGGCCCTTCCAGCGTGTGCCACTCGGCGAAGGTTTGGTTGTTGTAGAGCGGCATGGTGCGGTTTTTCTCAAACACCGTCCAGTCGTGGCGGGCGCGCAGCACGGTGCGCGCCTCCCCGGCCAGCTTGGTCATGCCCACCAGCTTGTCCACGGCCAGGCCGGTGCCGGGGCGGTAGCCATTATTGGTGTCAATAAAGTCGCGGGCGTAGAAGAGGTACCACTGCCCGTCGGTGTCCCAAAACGGGTGCGCGTCGATGGTGAACTTGCTTTCGGGCACGTCCAGCAGAGCCACTTCGGTGTAAGGGCCCTGCGGGGTGCGGCTGGTGGCCACGTGCAGGCGGTGGCCCACGGTGGCCGCAATGGCCCCGCCGCCCCGCGAGTAGTACATGTAAAAAGTGCCGTTGTGCAGCACCACTTCCGGGGCCCAGAAGTCGGCGCCCTCGCTGCCCTTCGGAGGCGTGAGGGCGCCGCCCGCGTCCTGCCAGTCCACCAGGTTTTTGGAAGTGAGCACGCTGAAGATGCGGCCGTCGCGGGTGCGCCCGTTGCCGGTGGTGCCGAAGGCATAGTACACGCCCTGGTGCAAGAGCACGGCCGGGTCGGGGAAGTTGCGGGCCACCACGGGGTTGCGGTAGGTGCGGGCCGCGCTGGCCGCGTCGGTGGGCAGCAGGGCCAGCAAGCCGCCCACGGCGGCGTAGTGCAGGAACTGACGGCGGGGAATGGACATAGAGCAGTGAGTTGAAATGGTGGGAAGGACAGACACGAAAGTAGAATTTATTCTTTGCTAAAAGCTGTCCATTGCCTCGATTCACATTTTTGCCTCTACCTTTTCGAGCTGAGCAATGTCTTGCCCGGCCCGCGCCTCCATGCTTTCCCAAAATTCCCACATGAAGAAACTAGCCCCTCTCTTGCTGCTGCTGAGCCTGCTGACCGCCCCTGCTGTCGACGCTCAAAAAGTCAAAGCCAAAGCCAAGGGCGGCGTGGCCGCAACGGTCCCATCGAGCCCGCGCTGGACCGCGGCCAAGGCCAACGCCTGGTACAAAACCCATCCCTGGCTGACGGGGGCCAACTTCACGCCCAGCACGGCCATCAACCAGCTCGAAATGTGGCAGGCCGCCACCTTCGACCCCGCCACCATCGACCGCGAATTGGGCTACGCCGAAAGCATTGGCTTCAACGCCATGCGCGTGTTTCTGCACAGCCTGGCCTGGAAACAGGACCCGGCCGGCTTCAAGCAGCGCATGGACCAGTACCTGGCCATTGCCGACAAGCACCGCATCCAAACCATGTTCGTGTTTTTTGACGACTGCTGGAACAAAATGCCCCAGGCCGGCCCCCAGCCCGCGCCCAAAACCGGCGTGCATAATTCGGGCTGGATGCAAGACCCCGGCGACCCGGCCTCCCGCGACTCGGCCACGTTCATGGCGCTGCGGCCCTACGTGATGGACGTCCTCACCCGCTTCGGGCACGACAAGCGCATCCTGCTCTGGGACTTGTACAACGAGCCCGGCAACAACGGGAAGCTGGGGACTTCGCTGCCGCTCCTGCGCAACGTATTTGCCTGGGCGCAGGCCGCCAACCCCGACCAACCCCTGAGCGTGGGCCTCTGGAACTGGGACCGGGAATTTGCGGCCCTCAACGCGTTTCAGGCCACGCATTCCGACGTTGTGACTTACCACTGCTACGACGACGTGCTGCTGCACGAGCGCATCATTTCGTTGCTTTCTACCCACGGGCGGCCCCTGGTCTGCACCGAGTACATGGCGCGGCCCCGCAACAGCCGCTTCGTCAACACCCTGCCGCTGCTGAAGAAATACCGCATTGCGGCTTTCAACTGGGGTTTGGTGGACGGCAAGACCAACACCAAGTACCAGTGGGACACGCCCCTGGCCGACGGCAGCGAGCCCGGCGAGTGGTTCCACGAAGTGTTTCGGCAGGACGGCACCCCCTACCGCCGGGACGAGACTGACTTGATTAAAAAGTTGAACAGTAACTAGCCGCACTCACTTTATGGGCTGAATCTATGCCCTGCGTTTGGCTGGCCTATTTGCGCAATCGATTGTCTAATAAATAGTCTCGTTTTGGAGTAATGCATCAGTGTTCTGCGACGAATCAGCACCAACTATAAAAGAGATAAACACGTCTTTATTGACGAAATCAAACAATTTAGCTTCCTTCATAATCCAGAAGGAATTTGATTGTTCCTCAATTATTTTCTACTATTGCAGCATTGATGCAGCCCGCATCCGGGCGTATTTTCTGGCTTTTTAGCCGCTTAGCGCCATTTAGCTCAACCATTTTGGATTTTACTAACACACGGATAATGGTCTAACACTCACTGCAAACGTTTGGGGCAGCATTTTACGTGCAAACGTTTGTAATCTCATCCTTCAGCTTCTGTATTTCCCACCAACCTTTTCCTAACTATGAAAAAATCTTACCTCAGACTGGGGCGGCACACGGTGCCGGCCTTGCTCTGCTGCCTGCCCTTGTGCACGCTGGCTGCGTCCGGCGCTGAAGCCGCCCGCTTTCCAGCGGTGCCTTTCCGTTTTGCAACGGCGCCCATGCAAACCATTACCGGGCGCGTAACCGATGAAAAAGGCGAAGGCCTGCCCGGCGTCACGGTGCTGGTGCGCGGCACGAGCAACGGCACCAGCACCGGCGCCGACGGCAGCTTCACCATTGACGCCCCGGCCGACGCCACCCTGGTCATCTCCTCGGTGGGCTACGTAACCCGGGAAGTTCCCGTGAACGGCCAGAGCACCATTGCGGTGAGTTTGGCGACGGACGTGCAGCAGCTGTCCGAAGCCGTAGTGGTGGGCTACCTCGTGCAGGAGCGCCAAAACGTGACCGGCGCCGTGAGCACGGTGAGCGCGCAAGACGTGCGCCGCGCGCCCGTGGCCAGCGTGGGCGAGGCCATTCAGGGCCGTGTGCCCGGCGTGCAGGTGAACAACTCCGGGCAGCCGGGCCAGGCGCCGACCATCAACATTCGCGGCCTGGGCACCATTGCCAGCGGCAGCGGCCCGCTCTACGTCATCGACGGGCTGTGGGTGCAGAGCCAGGGCGGCCAGCGCGACTTCAACCCGGCCGACGTGGAGAGCGTGCAAATCCTGAAGGACGCGGCTTCGCTGGCGCCTTACGGGGCTTCGGGGGCCAACGGCGTGGTCATCATCACTACCAAAAAGGGCAAATCGGGCACCACGGCCATCAACTTCAGCGCCAACGGCGGCGTGCAGAACCTGGTGAAGCGCCTGGATTTGACCAACGCGGCCGAATGGGCGGCCATCAACAACCAGGCCTACGACAACGCCGGACTGCCCCGCCAGCCGTTCGCCGCCAACATTCCGGCCGGGGTGGACACCGATTGGCAGGAGAAGTTCTTCAAGCAGGGCTCGGTGCAGGACTACAACCTTGGCTTTTCGGGCGGTGGGCCGAACTCGAACTTCAACGTGTCGGGCGGCTATTTCCGGCAAACGGGCACGGTGATAGGACCGGAGTTTGAGCGCTACAGCTTGCGCGTGAACACGGGCTTTACCCGCGGGCGACTTAAGATTGGCGAGAATGCTCTGCTCTCGCGCGCAAATCAAACCCGTCTGAATATCAGACCGTTCTACGGCTCGCCGTTCTACAACGTAGTGCAGATGCTGCCCGTGAACACGGTGCGGGACCCCACGGTGCCGGGCGGCTTCGGCATCGGCAACCCCAACGCCAGCACGTTTGGCCTGAACCCCATCGCCTCGCAGGAATTGCTGAACGACACGGGCACGTCGAACCGCTTGCAGGGCAACGTGTACGGCGAAGTGTCGGTTACTGACTTCCTGCGCTACCGCCTCAACCTGGCCACGGAGTTCAACGCTTTCCAAGACCAACAGCGGCGGCGGTATGGCGTTTGGCGGCAGAATGACGTCACCGAGCCGTCGAACTTTGGCGAAAGCCAGGGCAACGAATTGTTCGGCATGGTGGAAAACACGCTCACCTTCGACAAGAGCTTTGGCGAGCACAACCTGACGGTGGTGGGCGGCTACAGCCGGCAGCGCTTCGAGCGGGAGTTCACCCGCGGCGTGAACTTCGGTTACGGCCAGGGGCCCGACTATTTCTGGGCGCTGAGCGCGGGCAGCCAGACGCCGCAGGTGCTGGGCTATTCGTACGTGTGGAGCAAGGAGTCCTTTTTTGGGCAGCTGACCTACGATTACAACCAGCGCTACCTGGTGACGGCCGCCTTCCGGCGCGACGGTTCCTCGCGCTTCGACCCGGACAACCGCTGGGGCAACTTCGGGGCCGGTTCGCTGGGCTGGCGCGTGTCGCGCGAGAAATTCTTCGAGAACAACGGCATCTTCTCCGACCTGAAGCTGCGGGCCTCCTATGGCCGCCTCGGCAACGACTTGCTCATTGGGGACTATGGCGGCTCGTACCTGCCGCAGAGCTTCCTCAACACCAACACCAACTACGGCCTGGGCGGCGGCATCCAGAACGGAGCCATCCAGACGAACTACGCCAGCACGGGCATCCGTTGGGAAAGCCGGCAGACGACCAACGTGGGCTTCGACGCGGCTTTCCTGGCCAACCGGTTGACGCTGTCGGCTGACTATTACGTGTCGAAAACCACCGATGCGCTGGTTGCTCCTTTCCTGCCGCTCAGCTTCGGCAACGCCGGCGGCAACCCCTACCGCAACTTGGGCGAGCTCGAAAACAAGGGGTTTGAATTCGTGCTGGGCTACAACGACGACCGCGCCAAATTTCGCTACGGCGCCACGGCCAACCTGACCACGCTGAAGAACACCGTGCTTGACCTGGGCACCGCTGGGGTTGAGGGCACTGGGTCACCCAACTTCTTCGCCGGCGGACCGCGCGAAATCACCCGCACCGAGAAAGGGTACGAGGTGGGCTCGTTCTACCTCTACCAGTTCGACGGCATTTACCAGACCGGTGATGCCAACATCCCGGCGGGCCTGGCTCCCGGCGACGTGCGCTACAAGGACGTCAACGGCGACGGCGCAATTACCGACCAGGACCGGGCGCACGTGGGCCGGGTATTCCCCAAGATTCAATACGGCCTGAACCTGAACCTGGGCTACGGTGGATTTGACCTGACGGCCTTCTTCCAGGGCGTGCAAGGCAACGACGTGATGAACCTGGGCCGCTTCCTGACCGATAACACCGCCGACAACAGCAACTACCGCGCGGATTTCAGCCCCTGGACGCCCACCAACCCCTCGACCACCACGCCGCGGGCCATCATCGCGGGCGGCCCGCAAAACGGCGCCGCTGCCGGCAACAACGCCCGGTTCAACTCCACGCGCTGGCTGGAAGACGGCTCGTACCTGCGGTTGAAAAACCTGCAGCTCGGCTTCACCGTGCCCAAAACCGTGCTGGAGCGCGCCAAGTACGTGTCTTCGCTGCGCATCGTGGCCACGGTCCAAAACCTGTTCACGATAACCGACTACAGCGGCTACGACCCCGAAACGGTGGGCAGCACCGGCGCCTACGACCCCACCACGGGCACCAACGGCGGCAACAACGGCCAGATTAACAGCCTGGCCCGCGGCGTGGACGAGGGTTCTTACCCCAACCTGCGCTCGTTCACGCTGGGCATTCAGGCCGGCTTCTAAGGGCCTTCCTCCAACTCTTGATTTATCCTCCGATATGAAAGTTTCATTTTTAGCCCGGTTGGGACTCGCGGGTGCGTTGCTGCTGAGCGCCACCGCTTGCGAGAAAGACCTGCTCGACCAAGTGAATCCCAATTTGCCGTTCACGGAACAGTCGTGGAAGACGAGCGACGACGCCGTACGCGCCTCCGTGGCCAACTACGCCGGTCTGCAAGGGCTGGGCATGTACCGCCGCTGGCTCAACTTCGCCTTCGACCTGCGCGACGACACCGGCTTCAGCCAAAGCCCCTGGGGCGAGCTGGCCGACTTCACCCGCTTTGTGCAGGTGAACTACGACTTTGAGGTGTCGCGCGACATCTGGCGCGACCACTACCGCACCATCTTCCGCAGCAACCAGATACTCGCCAACGTGCCCGGCATTCAGATGGACGCCACGCTGCAAAAGCGCGTGCTGGCCGAAGCGCGCTTCCTGCGCGCTCTGAGCTACTACAACTTGGTGTCGCTGTACGGCAACGTGCCGCTGGTGCTGCAATACTCCACCAACCTGAACCAGAGCAGCCCCCAGGGCACCGAGGCGCAGGTGTGGTCGCAGATTTTCAGCGACCTGCAAGCCGCCCAGGCCGACCTGCCGGTATCCTACACCGGCAACAACGTGGGCCGGGCCACCAAAGGCGCCGCCACCACGCTGCTCGGCAAGGCCTACATGCAAAACCGGCGCTGGGCCGACGCGCAGGCGCAATTCGCGCAGGTTATCGCCCCCGCTAGTGGCTACGACTTGGAGCCGGCCTACACGAACAACTTCCGCCACACCACGGAGAACAACCGGGAATCCATCTTTGAAGTCCAGTTTTCGGACGTGAACCGAGGCGGCAACGACGCCGCCGGCGGCCCCGACGCTACGTCGTCGCAGGGCGGGCAGCGCTCGCAGTTCTGGGGCATTCCCGGCACGCCGGAAATTCAGGGCCAGCCCGGCACCGGCTTTGCCGGCGCGGGCTTCGGCGACGGGGAGCTGCGGCCGTGGGTGGTGCGCGAGTTTTTGCAAGAGCCCGCCGCCAATGGGCAGCGCGACCCGCGCCTGGCCGCCACCGCGTTCTACAACCGCCGCGACCAAACCCAATTTGCTTCCTCTCTGCCGATTGATGCCGACACCCTAGTGTACGGCGTGGGCTTCGTCACCCGCTACCGGCGCGATGCGCGCAACCTAGGACGGGTGTACTACCGCAAGTACGCCACCGACTACTACCGCACGTTCGAGGACTTCGACTCGCCCATCAACCAGCGCGTGATGCGCTTTGCCGACGTGCTGCTGCTGCAAGCCGAAGCCCTGAACGAGCAAGGCCAAACCGCTGCCGCCGTACCGCTCATCAACCGGGTGAGGAACCGCGCCGGTTTGGGGGACCTGCCCGCGTCGGCGTCGGCCAGCCAGGCCGCCATGCGCATGCAACTCATGCACGAGCGCATCACGGAGCTGACTGGGGAGGGCGTGCGCTGGTTCGATTTGCAGCGCTGGGGCCTGCTGGATAACCAAACGACTGTTGACCAGCTCAAAGCCCGCGACCCCGATTTCACCACCTTCGTGCCGGGCAAATCGCGCCTGCTGCCCATCCCCCAATCGGAGGTCGACCTGAACCGGCTCGCACAAAACCCGAACTATAACTAAGCTCGCTGGTCCTTACCAACGACAACCCACAGCCGCTGTGCCACCTGGTGCAGCGGCTGTTTGGGTTAAAGTAGAGGCGGGCGCGTAATGGATGAGCCTGCCGCCGCTTACCTTAACCACCCTGTACTTCTACGCCGGCAAACGTTGCGGGCGCGCACTTCCCACCCAATTTCGCCCGCCATGTGGTCCCTACGCGCTTCCCTTCTTGCCTCCTGGCTGCTCCTGAGCGCGCCCGGCTGCAAGAAAGCGGCTGCCCCCGCAATGCCTCCCCCGGCGCCGCTCACCACCTACACCAACCCGCTGCTCGGCTCCGGGGCCGACCCGTGGGTGACCCAGAAAGACGGCTTTTACTACTACATGCACACCACCGGCGGCAACCTGACGCTATGGAAAACGGCTAAGATGTCGGAGCTACGCTCGACTTTGGGCAAAATTATCTGGACGCCGCCCGCCAGCGGCCCCACCTCGCGCGACATTTGGGCGCCGGAGCTGCACTTTCTGGACGGCAAGTGGTACGTGTACTTCACGGCCGGGCCGGGCAACTGCTGCGGCGGCCAGCGCATGTGGGTGCTGGAAAACGCCGCGGCCGACCCCACCACCGGCACCTGGAGTGCACCCCTGCCCATTGCCGTGCCAGGCCAGGACCTGTGGGCCATCGACGGCACCATTCTGGAGCAGAACGGCAACCGCTACTTCGTGTGGTCGGGCCAGGAAGCGGGCTCGGACCAGCAGAACCTGTACATCTGCCGCATGGCCAGCCCCACCGCCCTCACCGGCCCGCGGGTGCAGCTCAGCGTGCCGCAATACCCCTGGGAGCAAAACGGCGCCCCCAGGGTGAACGAAGGGCCAGAAATTCTCAAGCACGAGAACAAAACCTTCCTGGTGTACTCGGCCAGCCACTGCAGCACCGACGACTACGCTCTGGGCCTGCTCACGGCCAGCAGCACCGCCGACCCCATGCTGCCGGCTGCCTGGACCAAAACGCCCACCCCCGTCTTCACCAAAGACCCCGCCGACCGAGCGTTCGGACCCGGCCACAATTCCTTTTTCATCTCGCGCGACGGCAAGGAAAACTGGATGGTTTACCACGCCAACATCGACCCGAACAAAGGCTGCGGCGACGCGCGCAGCCCCCGCATGCAAAAATTCGACTGGAACCCCGACGGCACCCCCAACTTCGGCACGCCCGCCCCAACGGGCACTCTGCTCCCCCGGCCGGGCGGAGAATAATGCCATCCACAACATCGTTTCGCCGGTATCCCGGCTCTTTCCCTTCCCTAAATAATTATGCGCATCATCGCTTCACCAGCCAAGTCGTTACTCCTCATCAGCAGTTTATTGACCGCCGCCTGCCAACAAACGCCCACGAGTACCCAAGTGAGTGGGCCTGGGGCTGAGGCCAAAGAGCGGCCGGCTACCGAGCCGGCCGCTGCTGCCACGACCACCGCCGGGAAACCGCTCTTTATCAACCCCGTGATGCCCGGCGACTTCCCCGACCCGTCGGTGGTGAAGGTGGGCGACACGTACTGGGCCTCGGCCACGTCGTCGAACTGGGGGCCGGCGTTTCCTTTGCTGAAATCGAAGAACCTGACCGAGTGGGAATTGGTCGGGCACATGTTTCCGGACAAGCTGCCGGAGTGGGCCGACTACTATTTCTGGGCCCCCGAAATCACGCAGGAGGGCGGTAAAATTTACGTGTACTACACGGCACACAAAAAGGGCGGCAACCTGGCCGTGGGTGTGGCCAGCGCCGACCGCCCCGAAGGGCCCTACCGCGACCACGGCCCGCTGGTGGGCCAGCCCGTGGGCTCCATCGACGGCTTTCCGATGCGCGACGAAAACGGCAAGCTCTACCTCATTTGGAAGGAAGACGGCAACAGCGTCAACCAGCCCACGCCCATCTGGGCCCA
The DNA here is from genome assembly GCF_036388155.1 of Hymenobacter sp. Taxonomy (NCBI): domain Bacteria; kingdom Pseudomonadati; phylum Bacteroidota; class Cytophagia; order Cytophagales; family Hymenobacteraceae; genus Hymenobacter; species Hymenobacter sp. Next base: position 13,520 of record NZ_DASVSI010000064.1, read on the forward strand.
GCCGATAAACGAGGCGCGCACCGCCCTCACCGGCGAGAAAAAGGAGCTGTTTCGCAACACCGAGACTTGGGAAGGCAACCTCGTGGAAGGCGTGAGCATGGTGCGCCACGGCGACTATTTCTACGCCTTTTATGCCGCCAACGGCTGCTGCGGCCACACCTGCACCTACGGCACCGGCGTGGCCCGCGCCAAAAGCCTGCTCGGCCCCTGGGAGAAAAACCCGCGCAACCCCATCCTGCAGCCCACCGAGGCGTGGCGCTGCCCCGGCCACGGCACCGTCACGCAGGGCTTCGACGGCCGCTGGTTTCTGCTGCACCACGCCTACGCGGCCAACAGCTTCGAGAACGTGGGCCGCCAGGGCGTGCTGACGGAGTTTGCCTGGAAAGCGGACAACTGGCCGGAGTTTGTGACCCAGGGCGTGGCTCCGGCCGTGTACAACCCGGCAGCGGCCCAGCCCGTCGGCGACGATTTTAACGGCGCCAAGCTGGGCGTGCACTGGCAATGGCCCATTGAAGACAGGCCGCAGTTTGCCGTGCGCGGCGGCCAGCTGCGCCTCACGGCCCACCCTGACAAGGGCGGCGCGGCGTTGGGGCGTCACACCCTCACCGCCGACTACACGGCCACCATTACCTTGCTGGCGCCCGCGGCCCTGCCGGCCAGCGCCACGGCTGGCCTCGCCGCCCACGGCGACCCCAAAAATATGCTGGCCCTTACCGCGAGCGGCGGCAAGCTGCAGCTCTGGGAGCGGCGCAACGGCAAGCAGACCGTGCTGGCCCAAACCGTCCTGCCCAGCGCTGCCAGCAAAGCCGTGCAGCTGCGCATGCAAGTGAAGGGCGGCAACAGCTACCGCTTCGCCTGGAGCACCGACGGCACCACCTGGACCAACCCCCTGGCCAACGATGGCGCCACCAACGGGCAGTTTCTGCCGCCTTGGGACCGGGGCGTGCGCGTGGGCGTGCTGGCGCAGGGGCCGGCCACGACTACGGCGATTTTTGACGATTTTAGCCTCATCAATCAGCCGTAAATGCCCCAAACGAACGAGGCTTTGGGGAAGCATCGGGTTTGCATGAGCAGCGAGTGGCAAGAATTAAGCACTAAGATTGTAAGTATCTGTCTCTAAGACCGTTTTGCAAAATATAAGGACTTGCTACTTTTGACTTACTACTTAAGTGGTTTCTTGCCACCGTTTTGGCCGATGGTACGGTTTCTCTCCCGCCCGAAAACCGGCCTGCACCCCGCTTCGTTTCTCACGCATCATGCTCTCCACGAAATTCTTGTTTGGCACCGCCCTGGCCGTTGGCCTGCTTTCGGCGCCTGCTGCCCACGCCCAAACCCCCAAACCCAAAACCCCCGCCC
>NZ_DASVSI010000065.1:0-91296 GCF_036388155.1 Hymenobacter sp.
TCCATGTTACAGGAAGTAGTCATCACTACTGCGCAGTTAGTGCACCTAGTCGTTCAATTCTTAGCCTCGTCGCAGGCTGACACGCAGGCATAGATGGCGGCTCGCATAGATTATAAATTCTGAAATGCAATTGTGCCCTGAGCTTTTCCTACAATTATCTCCTGTATAACTTCCTGTTTCCAGACGATTCCTAACTGTACGTCAGCTCTACCCAGTTTATCATTTTCCACTCCGTAGCGTCCCGAATAAACACCAGCAAACCCAGAAGCTGTGCCAAAACGCTCATCTTCCTCTGGGCCGTGGACCCCTATTCTTTTTATAATGACAGGTGAGCCTGACATCCCGGAGCGCGTGGCGGTATCAATTAACATCATAGGCAAGCCCTTAAAGGAAAAAAATGGCTCAGAAGCAATACTGCCTTTCTTCCAGATGGGCATTTCGAATGGGTCAGTTATACCAAATGGGTATCCCAGAACAAATACCTCATCGCCCACTTCAGGCTCCACTTCGAATGGATATGAGTTCAAGGGAAAGATGCTCAAATGGGAAGGCACTTCGTTTACCTTGCAAACTGGAATAGCAACGACGTCGACCCGATAGCCGTGCTCGGGATGAATAAACCAAGTAGGCTGAGCGTAATGCTCATCCATGTAGAGTGGAATCTTAAAGTTTGTAATGCCAATTGGCCGAGGTTGGTCTTTTAGATTAACGATAGTTTGTTCATGCGAGCTTAGAAGCCCCACGCTAGCCACGGTCGGATAGCCTGCGTGACTAGAGATTCGTGTGTTGTTTTCAGGGTTGATACCCGTAACACAATGTCCATTCGTGATGAGATAGTAGTTGCCGCTGTGCTCATAGAAAAAGCCCGTTCCTATCGCCATTTCAGTTCCAGTTTCATCAAAGACCATTCTGAGTAAAGTGGGATAAAAGGATAACGGGTGCAAGGGCATCGTGTCGGAAGCAATAAGTAAAGAATGGTAGCAAAGGGTGCTATAAAGGTAGATTCACCTTTCATTTAGAAAGTGTAAAAAAAGAGTGTTTGTTGGGTGCTACAGAGTATTTATACCCCCGTAAAAATGCAATTCTTTCATTGCCTTCGCCCGGCCTGTGCGTGCGTTGGCCGGGTCGCTGGGTGGTTCCGCCTGCAACTACTGACGAGTTGAAGAGGGGGCCATTACCTTGTGCCTGCTTCAGCTTCCGCTGCTCTGCCCCATGGTCGAACCCAAAGTCACCCTCTACGCTTACCTGAACCGCCCCGTGCTGGACCGCGTGTTCTTCGTGCCCTTTTGGGACTGCCCGTACATGTGCGAGTTTTGCTGCGTGGATTCGCTGCCGGGCAAAGCCCCCGGCTGGCCCGACGCCGGCGAGGAGGAGTTGTTTGCCCTGCTGGCCGCCGGCAGCGCCCGCTACGGCCGCCCCCTGCAACTGCACCTCTACGGCGGCGAACTCATGTCCCGCCCCGGCTACGTGGAACACTTGGCGCGCCGCGTGCGCGATTCGCCCTTTGTGAGCAAACTGGTGCTTTATACCACCTTGCGCGCGGCCTCGGCCCGCAAAGTCCTCGCCATCCTCGGGCGCCAACGGCTGGAAATCCTGGTCAATCCCGACACGGTCAACGAGCGCGCCGCCGCCGCCCTGCGCGAGTTCAAAGGCGTGGCTCGCTTGCACCTACTGCCCATGAGCATTCCCACGGGACGCGGTGCCGTGGGCCAGGCGGGCCACAAAAAAGATTTTTTTCAAAAGCACCTGCCGGTGGGCTGGCCCGGCCGGGCCTGCTTTTCCAAGCAATCGGGCCTGCTCTACAACGGCCCGCAGAAAACCGTGCACCTGTGCTGCCTGCCCCAAAGCCCGGTGGTGGGGCTGTTCAGCACCCCGCCCGACGAATTGCTGGCCCGGTACGAGGCCGCACTGGCGGCGGTGCCTACCGCCCTCAACCAGGCCTGCCGGCAACGGGGCTTGGACCATCCGTGCGCCGTGTGCAACAAATTCAGCGGCTACCAGTCGCAGGCCGGCCCAGGCCACAATGCTTACACCGTGGCCCAGGCCCTGGCTTTGTAATTCCTTGCTGTCGGGGAATGGATTAGGGTTTCCCTTACTGCCCTGTTCAAAATTGGTTTCTCTTTTGAACGCTCTTGGGCACTCACCAGAAGGCCCAAAAAACGCAGGTTTTTGGGGCCTTTTGTAGTAAAGTGAGTTGAACACTCGGTTTACGGACGCCGTTTTTTGGTTTCCCTTTTGTCGGGTATCAAGGCCTCCTGCCCTCATCTACTGCAGTATCACCGTCCGGCGGTCGGTCACGAGGACGGCGAACACGCCCAGGCCGCCCTGCACCGTGCTGCGGATGCGGGCCGGCTGCGCGAAGGGGTTGCCGTTGGCCCGGACGGCGCCATCCACACTCTGCAGGAAGTTGTAGTAGTCTTGCTCCAGGTGGAAGAGCGTGGCGGTCAGGGTGTCGCCGGGCGTGAAGCGGTAGGTGGTGGGGGCGGTGTAGGTCTGGCCGTTGAACAGCTGGTCGTTGATGAGGTAGTCGCCCGAGTCGTCGTTGGGCTCGCTGGCGTTGTTGAGCAGCAGGTAGTAATAGTCGGCGCTCGCGGCGGGGTCGGTCCAGCGGGTAATGAAGTTGGCTTGCCGGTCGGAGCCGCTCAGCCCGTTGAACCCGTAGCGCACCGAGTCAATCGGCACAAAGGTGGGCACGGTGGCCGTGCCCGTGATGCGGTGGTTACGGGTGTCGCGCACCTCCAGGGCGAAGCGTTGGCCCGGCTGCATGGCAAGCGGCGCCGTGCCGATGTGGGTGAAAACCTTCCGCGTGACTGGGTCGATGCCCGGCGCGAATCGCAGGGGCACAACCTGGCCACTGGGCAGCGTGAGGCGGGCGGTGACGTCGACGGGCAGCTGAATGGTGATGCCGTTGGGCAGGCCCAGGCCCAGCGTGGGCGTGGTGGCGGTGGGCAGCGTGATGGTGGGCTGGCCGGTGCCGACCGTGGTGGGCAGGTACGCCCCCGACTCCACCACCGTGAGGCGCGGCACCTCCCCCGCCTGCAGGTAGCACTCCACCACCAGCTCGGGCGTGTAGGCGGGCAGCACCACATCGATTTCGTTTTCCAGGTTGCAGCCGGCGGCCCCCAGCAGCAGGCTGCCCAGGCCCAGCGCGGCCACTAATTGCTTCGTTTTCATGCGGCGGGGTTAAAATTTGAAGTTGTAGGTGACCGACGGGATGATGGGAAACAGCGACACCTGCTGGGCCCTGAAGCCATCAATTAAGTCGGTCGTGGGGTTGCGCAGCACTTCGAAGTACACGAAGTAGGCGTTGCGGCGGTCGTAGGCGTTGTACACGCTGAAGGTCAGGTCGCGCTCGGTGCCGAAGCGCACGGGCCGGAGCTTCCAGACCACGCCCAGGTCGAGGCGGTGGTAGGGAATGAGGCGGTAGGTGTTGCGGTCGGGGTACACGGGCACGGCCAGGATGTCGCCGCCCGGCACGTTTTGCAGCGGGAAGCGGCCGGCGGGCAGCGTGGTCGGCGCGCTGCTGGTGTACACGAAGCTGGCCGTCAGGCTCAGCCGCGTGTTGAGCTGATGCAGCAGCACCACGTTGAGGTTGTGGCGGCGGTCGTAGCTGGGGTAGTAGTCGCGGCCGTCGTTGATGCCGGTGGTGCCGCGCTGGGGCGGAAACCGCCGCCAGGCCCAGGCCAGCGTGTAGCCAATCCAGCCGGTGGTTTTGCCCTCCTTCTTCTCCAGGTACAGCTCGTTGCCGTAGCTCCAGCCCCGGCCGAAGAGAAACTCCTGGTCGAGGTTGGGGTTGGCGAAAATCTGGGCCCCGTCGCGGAAATCAATCTGGTTGGCGGCCCACTTGTAGTACACCTCGTCCGTCAGCAGAAACTTGCCGCCAAACAGCAGCCAGCTCACCCCCGTGCTCACCTGCTGCGAGCGTTGCGGCTTCACGCTCAGGCGCGTGGGGTACCAAATGTCGGTGGGCAAGGAAGCCCCCGTATTGCTCACCAAGTGGGCGTACTGGTACATCAGGGCGTAGTTGGCCTTCACCGACAGCGTGGGGGTGAGGGCGTAGCGGGCGGCCAGCCGCGGTTCCAGCCCGCCGTAGGCGCGCCCGCCGCTGCTGAAGCCGCTCAGGCGCAGGCCCAGCTCGGCCTGGAGCTTGTCGCTCACCTTCCAGTTGTCGCTGGCGTAGAGGCCCGCTTCCACCGCGGGGTAGGAAATGTTGTCGTCGATGTTGAGCGAGTTGTCGTCCGTTTCCACCTGCAGGCGGCCCACGCCAAAGGTGTGGTGGGTGACGCTGCCCCCGAAGCGCACCTGGTGCGCCGAGTCGAGGGCGTAGTCGAAATCGACGCGGGCGTTGAGGTCCCGGATGGTGGACGTCAGCCCGAAGGACGCCACGTCGACCTGGCTGCCCAGCGAGTAGCGGTAGCTGGTCACGCCCACCTGCGTGTTGGCCGTGAGCCGGGGCGAAAACGTGTGCTGCCAGCGCAGCGTGCCAAGGGTGTTGCCCCAGGAAAAATCGGCCTGCAGATTGCCAAACGAGTTGAAGCCGAACACGTCGCGCCCCAAATAGCCGGTGGCAAACACCTGGTCTTTTTCGCCCAGCGTGTAGTTGGCCTTGGCGTTGAGGTCGTGGAAATAGTAGTCCGGGATGGGCCGCCAGGTTTCGTCGTTGGCGTTGGCCTGGTTGAGGGCGCGGGTGAAGACGTCGAAGTAGGTGCGCCGCCCGCTCACCAGAAACGAGCCTTTAGCTGGCGCTGACCCTTGGTTGCCCTTGTTGATGGGCCCTTCCACGCTCAGGCGCGAGGCGATGAGCCCGATGCCGCCCGTCACGGTGAGCTTCTCGCGGCTGCCCTCGCGCATTTTCACGTCAATCACCGACGACAAGCGCCCGCCGAACTGCGCCGGAAATCCCGACTTGTACAGGTCCACGGACTGCACGGCGTCGGAATTGAACACCGAGAACAGGCCGAACAAGTGGTTGGGGTTGTACACCAGCGCGTTGTCGAGCAGCACCAAGTTTTGGTCGGAAGAGCCGCCGCGCACAAACAAGCCGCTGCTGCCCTCTCCCCCACTCTGCACGCCGGGCTTGAGCTGCAAGGTTTTCAAAATGTCGACCTCGCCAAACAGCGCCGGCAGCAGCTTGGCCTCGCGGATGGTGAGGCGTTCGACGCCCATCTGCGTGGTGGTGAGCTTCTCCTCGAGCGTCTGCTGGCCCTGCACCACCACCTCGGTCAGCTCGTTGGCGTCCGGGGCCAGCGCCAGGTCGCGCTGCTGGGGGCGGCGCAAGTTCACGCGGAAAGTCTGCGGCTGGTAGCCAACAAAGGACACCGTCACGTCCTGGGGTCCCGCCGGCAGGTCGAGGCGATAGCGGCCTTCTTCGTCGGTGGCCGTGCCCAGGCCCAGGGCCGGCACCGCCACGGTCGCGCCCGGCAGGGCCGCGCCGTCGGTGCCGCGCACCGTGCCGCTGAGCAAGTACCGCACCTGTGCCCATCCCAACTGGGGTGCCAAAAGCCCCAGCAGGAGGCTCAAAATAGCGACCCGGTAGGCGGCGCTTGGTACGGCGGGCATGCGTTGTTGCTGCATAAATTTCACGAGTCGTTGTAATCCTTCGCTTAGGAAAACGACAAGCCCCCCAATTGTTATTGCTTTCCGACTTCAAGTGTGGTCGTTACCGGGCCGGACGCGTTGAAAAGAGCGGCACTTTCGGCAACAAGGGCTCTAGTGCTTCTCCCGGTCGGCTTGTCGGAGCGCGACTTCAAAAAGTAAGGGAGTTCACTTTTGAACGTTTTGTCTTCGCCTGGCCATCATGATGAGGGCGGCACAAACCGTGATGCCCACAGGCGCCAGCACTATGGTCCATAATCAACTGCCTGTTCACCCGCCTCCTGGACCTCAGCACGGCCCTTGGCGAAGTGGTGGGCCGGGGCACCCTCTTGGTTTTCGACGACGCGGACCTGCTGTACGTCGAGTTGGAGGGCTTCAACAACCGCTTCATCAGCAAGGCTGCACCAGTAGCTAAAGGCTAGTTTGTGAAAAGGGTCCGAAGCTAAACGCGCTTCGGTCAGGGAAACGAGGGAATGCCTCCGTAGTTTTCGTTGGCAAGCCCTGGCCTGAAATGGCTTCTGCTAGAATTGTACTGTGGTGAACACGCCGTTGGTGATGGTGGTGTATGGGCCGGGAATGGCGCTACTCGAGGCGCTGACCTTTCCGGCGAAGCGACCCGAGAAGCGTCCTTCGCCGGCGTCGGTGAGCGTGAATTCGGTGCCGGCAAAATTGTACGGCGCGCCGTTGCTCGCGGAGTAGACCGCCATATTGTTCAACCGGTAGGTCGCGGCGGGCGAGCCGGGCGTTTTGTACAGGCGCAGGCGCAGTCGGTCCATGCCCCCGGTGGCTTGGTTCGGGGTTAGGTCGAGGTCGAGGAAATCATAGAACGTGCCGCCGATGCTGCCCGCGCTGCGCGTGGCGGTGGCCTGGCCGCGGACGGCGGTGCCATCAATCTGGAAACTTCCCGTACTGCCTGCCGGGGATGCCGCGTCTTTCTTCGAGCAACCGAAGGCACTCAGCAACAAAGCCGTGGCGAGGAAAGGCGTGGCGAGGGGGCGTACGTTCATGAGACGTTGGGTTAGCGGCAGCTGATACACAGCACGATGCACGGTTATTTTTTGAACCAGCTGGCTATTAGCAAATATAAAAAAGCCCGTGTTTGCCGGTGACCACCGTAAAGCCAACAAGCGGAGCCACCACTCGAACCAATGATGCACTTCAGGCAATATCCCCGAGTCCAGTTTCGCTACTACTTCTTAGCACCTGGCCGCATCCGTCCACCTTGGTTATGGTGCGGAACGTAGTTCACGCAAACGTTCTATTCAGCCGCTCCCTTACCTACCAGCATTAGTCGTCGTCTCCGTCGCGGTCGCGCTTGCGCTCGAGCTGCAGGAAGGCACCCCGGCGCGGGGCCGGCATCACGGCGTTTTCGCCCTTCACCGACTTCCAGATGACCTCGTTCAGGTCCAGGTCGGGCGCGGCGTCTTCGGTGGCGAAATCGAACGCCTCGGAGCGTTGCGCGCTCTTGTTCCAAGCCACGTTGCGCTCCTCCAGGTTGACTTGCGCGGGCCGAGCCTGGTAGGGAGCCGGGTTGGCGACGGCCCGGAAGCAGCCGAACAGCGGCCGGGCGGCGGCGTCGTACTGGCTCATGGGCGGCAGGCTGAGAATGAGCTCCATGGTGCGCAAAATGCCCGAGGTGGAGTACATGGTGTGGTTGACCGCGCCGCCGCGGGTGTAGGGGCTAATGACCAGGGCCGGCGAACGGTGGGCATCGACGTGGTCGGGGCCGTTTTGGGCGTCGTCTTCGAGCACGAAAATGGCCGTCTCCTTCCAGATGGCGCTTTTCGAGAGGTGCTCCACCAGTTGGCCCAGGGCCAGGTCGTTGTCGGCCACGGCCGCCGTGGGCGTGATTTTGCCCCGCCGCTGCCCGCTGGTGTGGTCGTTGCCCAGGCGGATGGTGCTGAATTGCGGCACCGCTCCACGGGCCAGCAGCGAGTCGAAATCCTGCCGCCAGATGCGCACGCGCTCCACGTCCTTCACGTCCATGTCGAAGCCGGGCGAGCGGGGGCTGATGTGGCCTTCCAGGGATTTGAGTGTGGCTTTGCCCGAGGCGGCAAATTCACCGTAGCTGCGGTAGCTCACGCCGGCCCGCTGGCAGTAGTCCCAGATGTAGCCGTCGCGGGGGTAGGCTATTTTGCGGCTGCCCTCGTAGTCGTAGCTGCCGCCGCGGCCGCCGTAGCTCGTGGGCCAGGTTTTCTCGGTGTAGTCGGTGGCGTAGGCGGCGGTGCTCCAGTTGTGGCCGTCGGCGCTTACCTCGGCGTCGACGTAGAAGTTGTCGAGCAGCCCGAACTCCCGGGCCAAGGCGTGGTGGTTGGGCGTCACCTTTTCCGGAAACAAACACAGGGCGGGGTCGCCGTTGCCTTCGGGCATGTCGCCGAATATCTGGTCGTAGGTGCGGTTTTCCTTCACCACGTAAAACACGTACTTGATGGGCGAGGCCTCCCCCGCCGCCCGGGGCACGGGGTTGCCGGCCTCGCCCGCTGCCCGGGCTTCGGCCTGTGGGGTAAAGGGGCTGTTGGCGTACACCTGCGCCGAGTAGGCCTTGAGCTGGGCTTCGTCGGGCGCGTCGATGAATGAGAGGGTGCCCTTGAACAGGCCGCCGATGTACTGCGACTCGGTTTTCTCCATTGCGCCCATTGCTACGCCGGTGTCGGCGGCTTTCTTTAGCGGCTGCGGCCCCTTGGGGTTGGCCAGCGAGGAGAAGCCCTTGCCATTGGCCACCAGAATCTGCTTGCCCAGCGTCCGTACGCTGCTGGGGTACCAGCCGGTGGGAATGAAGCCGCGCCCGGCGCTCTTGCCCGGCGTGGCCACGTCGAACACGGCCAGGCAGTTGTTGTCGGCGTTGGCGATGTAGAGCGTCTTTTCGTCCCGCGACAAGGCCAGCGAGTTGGGCGTGGCGCCCGTGAGTTTGGTGGGGTACAAGGCGGTGGAAATGACTTCCTGCACCTGCCGGGTCTTCGCGTCAATCACCGACACCGAGTTGCTGTTGGCATTGGCCACAAACAGGCGCCGGCCGTCGCGGGTCTGAATCACTTCGTTGGGGTGATTTTCGGTGGCCACTTCGCCCGTGATGCGGCCGGAAGCCACGTCGTACACGGCGAGCTTATCGCCGCCCCAGAGCGTGATGTAGAGCGTCTTTTTATCCGGGGCCAGCAGGCAGCCGTAGGCCTCGTGGCCCAGGGCCACCTTGCTGAGCGTGGCTTTGGTCTTCAGGTCCACGACGTACAGGGAATTGTCCTCCTTGGTCACCACGTACAGGCGCTGGCGAGCCTCGTCTAGTTCCAGGCCGGTGGGGCTGATTTTGTTCTTCGGCCAGGGTGCCCCCAGCCGCAGGGTGTCGGCCCCGGCAAACTTGCCCTGGGCGATGCGGTAGGCCAGCACCACGTTGTCGTTGCCGCCGGACGCGTATAGCCGGCTGGCGTCGGCGCTGAATTTCAGCCCGTACCAGGACTTGCGAATGGTGGCCTCGTCGAGCACCCGGCCCGCCCGCGGGTCAATCAGCTGGATGGTTTGCTTGCTTTGCCCGTTGTTGGTGACGGCCAGCAGCCGGCCCGAGCGGCTGAGCTGCATGTTCAGCGGCAAATCGCCCAGCGGCACGGCGGCCCGCGAGCCCGCCGGGCTCAGCGACCAGCCGTTGGGCAGCAGAATGCGGCTGGTAGGCGTTTGGTTGGTAATAAGGGCCGCGGGGTTGGTGGGCTGCTGCGCGGCCGCCGGTTGGGCCGAAGCCAACACAAGTAGGCACAGGGTCGCTTTGAGAAAGGTGTTCATCAAACAAGAGAATATAGCGGGTGCGAGCGGCCAAGTAGCCCGGGATAGGCCAGCCAGCAGTTAAGCCGCCGAAAGTAAGCAGGTACGGAACGCTGCCAAAGGCTCAGGCTAGAGCCTAATGGAATGATAATATCCTGGCGGGCCGACTATGGTATTTAGCTGGCGTCTCGCCCGGCGTCAACCTCACCCCCTGACCCCTGCCGGGCACGGCCCCTCTCCAAAAAAGAGGGGGTACCGGTTTTGCCGGATGTAGCGCGGACTCTGTAGTCCGCGTCCCCGGCGGATACCTGAACGGCTTTAACGGCGCGGGGACGCGGACTACAGAGTCCGCGCTACACTTGGCTGGCTCCCCTCTCCGCGGGAGAGGGGCCGGGGGTGAGGTGAACCGCCAGGCGAGATGCTTCGCTGCGCTCTGCATGTCGTTCCTTTTATAAGTTAACAGCCAACAGCTTAAAACGCGTAGCGGGCGCCGAGTTGAATCTGATAAGGCGTGCCGTTTTTCTGGACGACGCCCACGTTGGTGTTTACGGAGTAGACGTACTGCTGCTTCGCTTGGTCGAAGCCGGTGACGTTGAGCAGGCTCTGGTTGCCGAGGTTGAAGTTGCCGCCCCAGTCCTTGTTCAGGAGGTTGGCGAAGTTGAACACGTCCACCGACAGCTCCAGCGACTGCGACTTGAAGGTCTTGAACACCTTGAGCAGGCGCACGTCCACCACGCCGGTCAGGGCCTTGTTCTCGCCGCCGTTGCGCTCGGCGATGGTGCCGAAGCTCTCGCGGATGTAGTCCTTGGAACGGCTGTCCGACTCGTTGAGCAGGCGGTTGAGGTCGGTGCGCACGGTCTCGGGCGTGCTCGGGTTGTTGGGGTCAAACACGAAGGCCAGGTCGTTGCGGTTGCCGCTCTGCCCCACGAAGTCGCCGTTGATGTCGGCATTCACCAGCAGGGAGTAGCGCGTGCCGCTCAGGCCGCTGAAGCGGGCGTTCAGGCTAAAGCCCTTCACCACCGGCGACACGGCGTAGAGCACCACCTTGTGGCGGAAATGGTTGTCGGAGTAGTTCAGCTCGTCCAGGCTGCGCGGGTCGCTCTTCACCGGGCGGAACGTGGAGGTGTTGGCCACGTTGCCGTTGTAGGAAGTGTTGTCGCGGCTGTCGTTGAGGGTGTAGCTGGCCGTGAAGGCGCCGCCCTTGGGCAGGCGCATCTCGGCGTCGACAATCAGCGAAGCGGTGCGCAGCTTGGCGCCGTTGGTGAGCAGCAGGGTACGGCCCACCTGCGGGGCGCGGCGGTTGAGCACGTTGTTGGTTTGGCCGCGGGGCGAGATGGTGTTGGCCGGCACGAACACGGCCCGGTTTTCCTCGTTGGCCAGGCGGAACACGGGGTCGCGCAAGTTGGCGTCGAGGTACACGTAGTTGTTGTCGGTGCGGGCCACCAGCGCGTTCACGCCCACCCGCAGCCACTCGTTCACAATGCGGTTGTAGCTCAGGTTGGCCTTGTACACGGTGGGCACCTCGAAGTTGGGGTCCGTCAGGTTGATGGTGGCCACCGAGCTGCTGCCGGCCGGCACGCCGGGCACGGTGGAGGGGTCGTTGCGGTAACTGGGAAAGTCGGGCCGCGGCACGGGGTTGGGGCCGCTGTTGGGCCGGGTCACGTCGATGGCCGCCAGCTGGGTGCCGTCGTTCTGGATGTTGTTGAGCTGGGCGTAGTTGATGACGTAGGCCGAGAACACGCCCCCGCCCAGGCGGACGAGGTCGCGGTTTTTGCCGCCCACGTCCCAGGTCAGCTGCAGGCGGGGCTGGATGTTGTCCCAGTCGGTAATCTGGGCGTCGGTGCGCAAACCCAGCGCCTCGTCCACCAGGGGGTTGTAGGCAGCGGGCGTCAGGTAGCTGGTCACGTCGTAGCGCACCCCGAGCTGGGCCGTCACATGCGGGTGGGGGTTGTAGGAGCCCTGGGCAAACAGCGAAGCGTCGAGCACGCTGTGGCGCACGTCGGGGATGCCGTCCAAGGGCACTTCGCGGGCGTAGCGGTTGGGGTTCAGGTTGTCGAACTCGCGCAGGCCGTTGAAGAAGAAGCGCCCGTTCTGCTCGTTCGACACGTAGTTGTACAGGTTCGTGAGCATGTTGTCGGTGCCGAAGGTAAAGTTGAAGCGGCCGGCCGTCAGGTAGCTGGTGTTCACAAGCTGGAATTGGTGCACCTGCTGGATTTCGGGCGTGAAGCGCTGCCCGCCGAACTGCACTTGGGTGCGGCCAATACGCCCGTCGGGCAGGCGGGAACTTACCTCCAAAATGGCGCGCGGGATGTTGCCGGCCGGCAGCTGCTCGTTGGGCTCGATGGCGTTGCGCGAGTACACGTACTGCACCTTGAGCTCATTAAGCAGCTTGCTCGACACCGCCGAGCGCAGCGACAGGGCCGTGCTGTTTTCGCGGGAGCTGAAGTTCGACCAAGTCTCGTAGAGGTTGATGGCCGAGTTGTCGTTGGTGCTCACCGGGTTGTCCCAGTCGCTGTAGTTGTTGCGCAGGGTGAGGCGCTGCTTATCGTTGAGCTGCCAGTCGAAGCGCGCGAACAGGCTGTTGGCAACCGTTTTGCGGTCGAAGGCGCCGGCCTGCCGCTGCGGGCCCAGGCCGTACTTGGCCCGGCCAATCTGCACCACGCTGTCGAGTACGGCGCGGCTGATGTTGAGGGCCTGCTCGTCGGCCGCGCTGCGGATGTCGGCAATGAAGAAGGGCAGCGCCTCCTGCTGCCGGTCCACGGCCACAAAGAAGTGCAGCTTGTCCTTGATGATGGGCCCGCCCAGGCTAAAGCCGTACTGCGTGGTGCTGAAGTCGGTGGTGCGCTTGTTGCCGCGGATGTCGTTCGGGCTGGCCAGCCAGTCGGTGCGCAGGTAGGTGAAAGCCGAGCCGGTGAGCGTGTTGGTGCCCGACTTGGTCACGGCGCTGATGGTGCCGCCGCCCTGCCGCCCCTGGGTGACGTCGTACACGTTGTAAGCCACCTCAAACTCGCGGATTGCCTCGAGCGAAAGCGTATATGGCCCCCGGCCAATGGGCCCGCTGGTGAGCATGTTGCGCGAGCTGAGGCCATCGACGAGGTAGTTAGTCGAAGACGGCAGCTGCCCGCCGATGCTCGTACCGTTGGACGTCGGGGCCAGGTTGGCCAAGCTGGTGAAGTCGCGGTTGGTAGTTGGCAGGCGGTTAATTTGCTGGGGGTTGAAGGCGGTGCTGCCGCCGAGCCGGTCGACCCGGCTGGTGAGGCTGTTGGCTTCCACCACCACTTCCTGCAGCTCGGCGCTGGCTTCGCGCAGCTGCACGTCCACCGTCACCCGGTCGCCCTGGTTGAGGTTGAGACCGGTGCGCTGCGTCGTGGCGTAGCCCACGAAGCTGACGTTGAGCTCGTAAGGCCCGCCGAGCGGCAGCTGGCGGAAGGTGAAGCGGCCATCCGTACCCGTGGCCGCGCCGGTCTGAAAGCCGGTTGAGGCGTTGCGTACTACCACCGTCGCGCCGGGGATGGCCACGCCTTTGGCGTCCACCACAGTACCAGCAAATGAGGCGTCCGTGGACTGGGCCCGCAACGGGGACGTCAGCGGGCCCAGCAGCAGAATGAGCAGCCCAATCAGCACCGCGTACGGCTGCCGGCGAGGGAGTAAAGTAGTTTTCATCGAGTGAGGGAGTGAGCGTGGTTTGACGGGTCAAAAGTATTGGCCACTCCCCCCCGAATGTCTTAGAAACCTTATCCTTCACCAAAGAGTAAAGACCTGATAATATGACCAATATGTTACCTAATGCCGAATAAGGGTCGAAACAGTAGCGGGTCGATAGCGCATTTCGCGCGCTTTCCAGCATGAGGCTTCGCAACCTTTTTCACGGGTGATTCCCTGATGAACATGCGGTTGCCAGCGGTCCGGCGGCGGACACACCTTTATAGGCGCCTGCTCACACTGCGTTACGTTTGGATTAAGCTTGGCAGCTGCGTGGCCTGCGCCTGGAGGGCTCCTCTAGCTTTGCGTCATTTCCTTCGCTGCGCCGTCAATGAGCCGTCCTTTACCTTGCTATTTCGCCGGCCTTGCCGGGACCCTATTGCTGGCCGCGCCGGCGGCGTTCGCCCAAAGCCCGGCAGCCCCCGACACCACCCGCCGGGTGGAAATTTCCGAAGTCACCATCCTGGGCCGTGACGCCACGGAGCTGTTCACGGCCATTCCCGGCTCGGTCAGCCGGGTGTCGGCCAAGGAAATCGGGCTGCTGGCGCCGGTGAGCAGCAACGAGGTGTTTCGCCGGGTGCCGGGCCTGAACGTAGTCGACGAAGAAGGCGTAGGCCTGCGTGCCAACATTGGCATCCGGGGCCTCGACCCCGACCGCTCACGTACCGTGCTCGTACTCGAAGACGGCATTCCCGTCGCCCTGGCGCCCTACGGCGAGCCCGAGCTCTACTACACGCCCGTGATTGACCGCATGACGGGCGTGGAGGTGCTCAAAGGCAGCGGCCAGCTGCAGTATGGCCCCCAAACCATCGGCGGCGTCATCAACTACCTCACCGCCGAGGCCCCCGCCACCGAGCTGACCACGGTGCGGGTGCGCGGCGGGCAGCGCGGCTACTTCTCGGGCCTGGTCAGCTATGGCAACACCTTCGGCAACACCGGCCTGCTGGTCAGCTACCTGCACAAGCGCGCCGACAACCTGGGGCCCGTGCACTTTCGCCTGCACGACTTCACCGCCAAGCTCACCGTGGCCCTGACGGCGCGGCAAACCCTGCGCCTTAAGCTGGGCGTCTACGACGAGTTCAGCAACGCCTCCTACCTGGGCCTGACGCAGTCCCAGTACGAGCGGGGCGGCCAGGACTACCAACCCTTGGCCCCCGACGACCGTTTGCCCGTGCGCCGCTACTCGCTCAGCGCTGGCCACCGCCTGCGCTTTTCCGACCGGGTGGAGCTCAGCACCACGGCCTTTGGCTACACCACCGCCCGCAACTGGCAGCGCCAGGACTTCTCCTCCTCCCCCACTGCCGCCAACCAGACCGGCGTTGTCTGGGGCAACCCCGAAGTGCCGGGCGGAGCGGTGTACATGCTCAACAGCAATGGCCACCGCAACCGCCAGTTTCAGGTGGCAGGCTTAGAGCCGCGGCTCTCGGTGAATTACCAGCTGGCCGGGCGACCCGCCGAGCTGCTGACGGGGGCCCGTCTGCTGCACGAGCAGGCCGAGGAGCAGTACGTGGTGGGCCGCAAGGCCGACGCCCGCGGCGGCGACCAGCGCGACTTCGAAATACGCACGGGCGTGGCCATGAGCGCCTTTTTTCAGAATAAACTGGCCTTGAGCGAGCGGCTGTCGGCCACGGTGGGCCTGCGAGGCGAGCGGTTCGCCTACGAGCGTGACATCCGCCGCGGCCTCTTCGCCCTGCGCGGCCGTCCCGCCCAAGCGCGCGACACGGCCGTGGTGGCTTCGAGCACTGTGACGGCCCTTATTCCCGGGGCGGGCCTGAACTACACGCTCACCGACCGGGCCACGGTATTTGCCGGCGTGCACCGCGGCTTCGCGCCGCCCCGCATCAAGGACGCCATCACGGGCGCGGGCGTGGCCCTGCAGCTGGACGCCGAGCTGAGCTGGAACTACGAGCTGGGCGTGCGGGCCCGCGGGGCGCGCGGGCTCGAGCTTGAAGCCACGGCCTTCCTCATGGACTTCTCCAACCAGGTCATTCCGGTGTCGCAGTCCTCGGGCAACGCCGGGGCGGGCTTCCTCAACGGCGGCGCCATCCGCCACCAGGGGGCCGAGGGCAGCCTGCTACTGGACGTCGGGCAATTGCTGAGCCTGCCCCGTTCGCTGGCGCTCGACGCCAAGGCCACCTACGTGCGCGCCACCTACGCCGACGACCGCGTGGTCACGGGCTCCGACGCCCGCCCAGTAAACATCAAGGGCAACAGCACCCCCTATGCCCCGAGCGTGCTGCTGTCTGGTGGGCTAAGCGCCGAAGTGTTGCGCAGCTTGACTGTGCGCGTGACCGGCACCTACGTGGGCCGCCAGTACACCGACGAGCTCAATACCATCCTCCCTTCGGCCGACGGCCGCACCGGCCGCCTAGCCGCCTACGGCTTGCTCGACGCCACCGTACTCTACCGCCTGCCCGGCGACCATGTGCGCCTGAGCCTCGCCGGCAAAAACCTCACTGACGCGCGCTACATCGCCTCGCGCCGCCCCCAGGGCATCCGCGTGAGCACGCCCCGCCTGCTCACGGCAGGGCTGGACGTGACCTTCTAAACCTTTAAAGGAAAGCCCGGGAATTCCGGGGTAAGCACCCTATAACAGTACTCCTGAGGTCCCTTACAGAATGGGCTGGGCATGCCCGGTTAGCCAATAAAACGTGTTAAAGCCGTTCTAGCGACTTTTAGGCTGCGTCATGCTTCATCTTGCGGCCGCTTATCGAAGCCTGACATTATACTACCCACAAACCCCTAACGGTTAGCGCTCCAGCAGGATTTCCGTACCCAAAATCACCAGGTCTACCCGGCCTTTCAGCGTTTGGTCGATGAAGGGCGTGTTCTGAGATTTAGACTTCATGAACTCCCGCGTGAAGGTGGTTTCCGCTTCGGTATCGAACAAGACGCACTCGGCTTGCTGGCCGACTTCGACGGCGGCTACCGGCAGGCCCATCAGGCGGCGGGGCTCCGCCGAGTAGCGCTTCACCACCAGGTCCCACCCGAATTTTCCGGGCTCGACGAAGTGGTGGTAGAGCGAGACCAGGGCCGTATCCAGGCCGGTGATGCCGTTGGGCGCGCTGATAAAATCTTGCGCTTTTTCGAACGGCGTGTGCGGCGCGTGGTCGGTGGCAATGAGGTCGAATACGCCTTCTTTGAGCCCTTCGAGCAGGGCATCACAATCGGCCTGCGTCCGCAGCGGCGGGTTCATTTTATAGTTCGTGTCGTAGTCGCCGATGTGCTCGTCGGTGAACATCAGGTGGTGCGGGGCCACTTCGGCTGTCACCTTCACATCGCCCCGGGATTTCCACCAGCGGATGGTCTCCATGCCGAGCTTGCTGGACACGTGTTGGATGTGCACGTGCGCGCCCGCCGCCCGGGCCAGGCGGATGTCGCGGTCGATGATGATTTCCTCCGCGCAGGCCGGCGAGCCCTTGATGCCCAGCCGGTAGCTCATCACCCCTTCGTTCAGGGCGCGTGGGCCGGCCAGCTCCGGCACCTCGCAGTGGCTGGCGAAAAACATCCCAAACTCGGTGGCATACTGCATCGCCCGGAGCAGCACCGCCGGGTCTTTGGTGGTGTCCCCGTCGTCGGTGAGCATCTTCACCCCGAGCTCGCGCATGCCCTCGATTTCCGCCAGTTCCTTGCCCTCGCGGTTTTTGGTGACGCAGCCGGAGGTGTACACCGGAATGCGGGACCGGTCCTTGGCATTTTCCAGCACGGTGGCCACCGCAGTCGCCGAGTCGAGGGCCGGGCGGGTGTTCGGCATCATCACCACGCCGGTAATGCCGCCATTAATGGCCGCTTCGCTGCCGGTGGTGATGGTTTCCTTGTTCTCAAAGCCGGGGGCGCGGAAATGGACGTGGGCGTCAAACATGGCCGGCATCAGCACGCGACCACACGCGTCGATGACCCGGGCGCCCTCGGGAATGTCCAGGCTTTTGCCGATGTCTTGAATTTTTCCTTCGACAATCAGGACATCGCTCTCGAGCAGCACGGGTGAGTTTTCGGAGGCAATGCGGGCGTTTTGAAGGAGGAGCATGGGGGGAGGAGTGCTGTAAACCGGCAAGGGGGTTGGGGTATTCTGACTGTTGGAAAAGAAAATACACGGGCGGAACCAGCCGCCACGTCCGGCGTTTAGGGCGTAATCACCGTTGGGCTAGCCTGCTGCCGCGCGGCATAGGCTTCCTGCTTCGGAAAATCCCCGCCCGGCGTGAGCCAGTCGAGAACGGCCATGCGAACGGAAATCCCGTTTTCGACTTGGTTGGTAATCAGGCTGCGCTCGTAGTCCATCACGGCGTCGCACAGTTCAACCCCCCGGTTCACGGGGCCGGGGTGCATGATGTAAAGTCCCTTGTCGCTGATTTCCGCCAGCCGGGCGTTGGTGATGCCGTAGACCCGGTGGTATTCCCGCACGTTGGGGAAAAACTGCACATCCTGGCGCTCCATCTGCACGCGGAGCAAGTACACCACGTCGGGCGTCCAGGCCATGGCTGCCTCATAGTCGGTGAAGCGGCGGATGCTTTCCGGAATGTACTTGGGCACCAGCGACCCCGGGCCGAGGTACGCCACCTCGACGCCCAGCTTTTGCAGCAGGGTGCTGGTGGAGCGCGCGACGCGGGAATGGAGGATGTCGCCGATGATGAGGACTTTTTTGCCCCTGGGGTCGGGGAATTTCTCCTTGATGGTGAAGGCGTCCAGCAGGGCCTGGGTGGGGTGCTCGTGCGCGCCGTCGCCGGCATTGATGACCGACGCCGTGGTTTGGCGGGCAATCATGCCGGGCAGGCCGGAGTGGCTGTGGCGCACGACGATGTAGTCGGTGCGCATGGCCTGAAGCGTCTCGATGGTCTCGCGCACCGACTCGCCCTTGGTGATGGAGGAATGGTCGACGTTGAAGTTCGTCACCTCCGCCGAGAGGCGTTTGGCCGCGACCTCGAAGGAGGAGTGCGTCCGGGTGCTGGCCTCGTAGAACAGCATGAGCACGGACTTGCCCTCGAGGGCGGGGATTTTTTTCACCGAGCGGGTGAACAGTTTTTTAAACGACGTGGATTGGTCGAGCAGGAACTCGATTTCCTCACGGTGAAGGGATGCGATGTCGAGCAGGTCTTTGCGTGCCATACCGATGGTTGAGGAAAGTTAAGGAGGTGGTCAGTAGTAAAAGCCGGGTAAGACTATCTGGTTTCGGCGGGCTTACACTGCGTGGGAATTATGCAGGCTGAAGGGGCCGCAAGGCAGCAGCCAACGAAGGCAATGGACATAAAAAAACCGTTTCGGAATCCGAAACGGTAGCGAGGCAACAACCAGAAAAAACGAACTGAAAATCGGAAAAACCGATGGAGAACAAGACCTTCCGGTCTCGCTGCGGGTCGTTGTTCGGCGTCCCGCACTTCATCAATTGGTTATTGGGGTGAAGCACGATGCAAAATTACGGCATTGTTGCGCCCGGCAACTCATCGGTAATGTTGATTTTTTTTCGCGCTGCTTTTCTCAACTTTTATTTCAGACCTAACGGGCTAAACGAAGCGCTTTTTGCCCTTCTTTCCTGGCAGTAAAAAAATTATGGCTCGCGCAAGCAATTGCTTAGCAAGCACAGTCGCCCTTAATTTTAGCTCTTTATTCCGCAGCCTCAGCTGGCGGGCCGCCACGTTCCGGCGGCAGCTGCCAGAGCCGGGGAGTTCTCGTCTGCCGGCCCGGTGAGGTGTACGAGTAGTCCCACTTGGGCAGCCCTGGCCGCGAGGGGTGGGCCCGCTAACATCGCACATGTACAAGGCATTCGTCAAACCTGCACTGTTTAACCTCGACGCCGAGCGCGCCCACCACCTGGTTTTCGACAACCTGCGCCGCGCGGCCCGCCTGCCGGGGGCAAAGGCGATGCTGCGGGGCCTGTACGACTTCCAGCATCCGAGCCTGGTCCGGGAGGTATTTGGGCTAAAATTTCCTAATCCGGTGGGGTTGGCGGCGGGGTTTGACAAGAACGCGGCCCTCACCGACGAGTTGGCGACGCTGGGCTTTGGGTTTGTGGAGATTGGCACGGTGACGCCCCGGCCACAGGCCGGCAACCCGCAGCCGCGCCTGTTCCGGCTGCCGCAGGACGAGGCCTTGGTGAACCGCATGGGCTTCAACAACGACGGCGCGGCCGTGGTAGCGGCGCGGCTGGCGCAGCGCCAGAACCGGCAGCTGCTCATCGGCGGCAACATCGGCAAGAACAAGGACACGCCCAACGAGCGGGCCGCCGAGGACTACGTGGCCTGCTTCGAAGCGCTGGCCGAGGAGGTGGACTACTTTGTGGTGAACGTGAGCTCGCCCAACACGCCCAACCTGCGCCAGCTGCAGGAGAAAGAACCCCTGATACGCTTGCTGCAACAGGTACAGACCCGCAACCTAAGCCGCGCCCAACCGCGCCCCCTGCTGCTGAAAATAGCCCCGGACCTGACCGATTCGCAACTGGACGACATTCTCGAAATAGCCCGCGAAACCAACCTCAGCGGGCTGGTTTCGACGAATACGACCATCAGCCGGGAGGGCTTGGTCACGGACGCCGGGCAGGTGGCGGCGTTGGGGGCAGGTGGCCTGAGCGGGCGGCCGCTGCGGGCGCGGGCCACCGAAGTCATTCGCTACCTGCACCAGCGCAGCCAGGGCGGGCTGCCCATCATCGGCGCCGGCGGCATTCACTCGGCGGCCGATGCGCAGGAAAAACTAGCCGCGGGCGCGTCGCTGGTGCAGCTGTACACGGGCTTTGTGTACGAGGGCCCGGCGCTGGTGAGCCAGATTAACAAAGCGTTGGTGCGGGGGTAGACCCGGCACGGTTCAGGGGCCACCCGACGGCACTGGTGCCGCGTCAGCTGCTGCCTGCTGGCTCCGAAACCGCTCTGGCTTGCCACCTTTTGACAGAAATATCGCCGTTTAGCTGCGTTGCGGCGCGCCTCGCCCCCCGCCCCTCTCTTCCGAGAGGGAGCAGGGAGGTGCACACCAAAACAGCTTTATTTCCGGTAAATGCGGGCCGCCCAACCGCCGCCTGGGCCGAGCTTTACGAGCTGCCTGGTCGTTTTCGACACTGTAATAACTTCCCGCTTGTAGTCGGTACCGTTGCGGTCGGCGTTGATTCCGTCCTTGAAAATTTCGGCTTCGTAGGTTCCTTCCGGCAGAAACGAGAAGTCCAGGGTTAGGTCGCGGGGGGTCCAGTTGGTCATGGCGCCGACGTGCCAAGTGTCGCCTTTGCGGCGGGCCAGGGCCACGTACTCGCCTACTTTGCCGTCGAGCGGCACGGTTTCGTCGAACGTGACGGGCACTTTCACGATGAAGTCGGTGCACTCCTGCTCTCTCTGGTAGGCGGTGGGGCTGTCGGACAGCATTTGCAGGGGTGCTTCGTAGATGACGTACATGGCCAGCTGCTGGCAGCGGGTGCCCTTGCTCATGGGCTGGCTGCCGATGGCGCGGTAGTTAAGCTGGTTGACGTTGCGCATGGCGCCCGGCGTGTAGTCCATGGGGCCGGCCATCATCCGGATATACGGAATCGTGACGGCGTAGCGGGGCTGGTCTTCGTCGGCCCACTTGTAGTTTTCGAGGCCTTTCACGCCTTCGTAACCCATTACGTTGGGGTAGGTGCGGTGCAGGCCGGTGGGCTTGAACGAGCCGTGGTAATCGACGAGCAGCTTGTGTTCGGCGGCTTTTCGGGCAATCTGGTAGAGCGAAGCCACGGCCACCTGGTCGTCCCGGTCGATGAAGTCGATTTTAAAGCCCTTGGCGCCCATTTTCGCGTAGTGCGGAAAGGCTTTGTCCATCTGGTGCACCACGGCATTCCACGACGCCCACAGCACCACGCCCACGTTCTTCTGCTTGCCGTAGTCGATAACCTGCTGCAAATCAAGCTCGGGCCGCACCTGGAAAAGGTCGAGCTGCGGGGTCCAGCCACCGTCAATCACAATGTATTTCACTTTGTTGGCGGCCGCGAAATCGATGAAATACTTGTAGGTGTCGGTGTTGAGGCCCACCTTGAAATCGACGTGCGTAATGTCGCGGCTGTTCCACCAGTCCCACGCCACCTGGCCGGGCTCTATCCAGCTGGCATCGGCAATGCGGCTCGGGGCGGCCAGCTTCTGCACGATGTCGTTGTTGAGCAGCTCTTTGTCTTGCTCACTGATGGCGATGGCGCGCCAGGGAAAGTTGCGGGTGCCGGTGGTTTTGGCAATGTAGTCGGCCCGCTTGGTGGGAATCAGGTTGATGTTGTTGTAGCCGCTGTTCTGCACTTCCAGCGGGTAGGGCGCGTACACGCCTTTGAGGCCGTTGCCGCCGGGCTGATTGTTGAGGTACATGCCCGGGTAGTCTTCCAGGTCGGCCTCCAGAATCACGACTTTCTTGTTTTGGCCGGCCTCCACCAGCAGCGGCAGGAAAGCCAGGGAGTCTTTCGGGAACTGCGACAGGTTGATTTCGCGGTAAAGCGCTTCGAACGAAGAGTTGAAATTCTGGCCGCCCCGGTAGTCCCATTGAATGGGAAGGAAGGCTTTCTGGTCACCGGGGAAATTGAAGGTGGCTTCTTCGTTTTTCACGAGCAGCTCGCCCTTTTTCCTGGTGAAGAAGCGGTAGGCCACGGCATCATTATACACCCGGAACACCACGCCGTAGTCGCCTTTGCAATTCAGCGTCAGCTCGTTGTATTGGTCGATGATGCTGGCCTTTTTGTAATTGAGGGCTTTGATGGTAGTGTTTACTTGTTTGACGGGCGCGGAAGTCACTTTGGGGTTCTTCCCGAGCACGCCCTTCGTCGATTCCAACGAAATAGCCGAGGGCGTAATCAACGGCTGCCCTTTGTGCTGCACCGACCAGAGCAGCTGGTCGCCCGCTTCCACTTTCACCGAGACGTTGCCGTCGCGCGACTTCACCTCGTAGCTTTTGCCTTGTTGCGCAGCCGCAACCGTGGCAGTCAGCAGGCCGATGCTGAGCAGCTGAATACTCCTTTTATTCATAGCGAATGGGGTTGATGCGTTGGTAGTGGGGAAGACTTTACGGGGGACAACGAATGCACCCCAGGTCCCTTTGCAGGATTCGAAAGTGGCCGGCTAACGGGCGCCGGCCTGGCTCCATGAGATAAGCGCGTGCCCGGAAGAAACAGGGCGGAAGTTGCGCCTGCGCGGGGCGGAAAGTGAAGCGCAGCGGCAACGCCTTGTGCAGGAAGCCGCCGCTGCCAAGGCCCGGCCGCCGGCGACGGTGCAAGCGCGCTGGCCCGGCTGAGCTGCTCACTGTGCATGCTTGCCTTCACAAGCCAGTGGCATGACAGCACCGTGGCCGCCAAGGGCGGCGGCTTCAGCCGCATGCGCTTTTCTACACACCGGCCGACTGCGGGCCCGGCCGCGCACAAGGTTCGGTTGACGAGAGCTGGCAATTCTTCGTTGTCGGCCATTCACCCAGCCATCAAATGCGCCGGCGCCGGCGGTACGCTTTCATGATGTCTGGCACTTCGTCTTTGGTGATGACCGCGTCGTGCTGGTAGACGTAGCGCAAGTACTTCGGGTCGAGTCGCTGCAAATGGCTGGTGTGCCATTCCATCCACCACGACCACATGATGCCTTTGCTCAGGCAGGAATCCGGATTGGGAGGAATGCCGCATTCGTGGTACGTAATGGGAACCCGGTCGCCGACTATGGCCTGCATTGCTTGAAACATGGGTGCCTGCGGGGCATTGGTTCGGCTGTAGGTGTCGGCGCCAGCAATATCCACGTACTGGTCGCCGGGGTACCAGGCTGCGTCGGGCTTGCCCGTGTAGCAGAGCACCCAAATGAGGTTGTTGAGCTTCCGTTTCTTGGTGTAGTACTCATACATGGTAATCCAGAGGCGTTTGAAGTTGTCGGGTCCCTGCTTGCCCCACCAAAACCAGTTGCCGTTCAACTCATGAAAGGGCCGCCACAGTATCGGCACCTTGGCTTTCTTCAGTTGCTCGAGCAGGTCGCCTTTCTCCTCCAGCTCCGCCCAAAAGGCTTTGTGCTGCGGCGTGCCTTCGATGAAAATGCTGTCGATGCTGACGGGCTTTTTGCTGTTCTCATAGCCTTGTCCGACGCTCGGCGCGCCCCAGTGCCACATCACGGTCGGAATGCCGCCCGTTTTCCACCAGTCGATGGCGCGTTGCACTTCCTGTTGGTTTTGGCGGCGGTCGATGAAGTCCATGCCGCGCAGGGCCGGCTGCTTGCCCGTGCTGTCCTGAATGTATTTCAGTTCGTCGATGCCCCAACTGGCCCACATCTGCCCGGACAGCATTTTCTTGCCGTACATGTCATTAATGTACGCATACACGGCTTTGGCCTGTTTGCTGGCTTTGTGGTTCGACAACGCCTGCCGATTCTGGGCGGCAAGCAGCAGCGGAAAAGCGAGGAGGACGAGCACCAGGCTCTTTACGCGGAACAACATCAGTATTTCTTAAAGTGGTGCCGACCGTAAGATAGACTATAAGATAGACTAAAGGTAAGAGTATACGGGTACCATACTTGCAAAAACCTTTTAGCACTACCCATAAGGCACGCAGCGCTCCCTACTGAACCATGCCCGTAGCGGTCGGTTGCCAAAATATGCTGGCGTCACAAGCGGTGGACCCGTTTCTTCCTTTCATTCGTTGCTAAATGATAGACAATCATCGTTTTACGCGGATGCGGGCACACCGGTCGCACGTGGTGTGCCCGCTAAGATTCACCCCATTACAAGCGGCAAGGCACCGCGGTCAGACACCAGATACAGTCGATGGGCTACCCTTGGCAATCGGTGATGCTCGTTGCGGCACCGGCAATTGTGTCGGGTACCACCAGCTTGATTGGTACCCCTTCGGCCCAGCCGTAATCAGCCACCGCGCCGCCGGCGTATCGTAGGCAACGCAGGGCCGCTCCAGTCGCGCGGTTTCCCGCACGCATGAAGGGGGCTGTTAGCGCGGCTGCCCGACGCCCGAGCTTTTTGGTAACGATGCTCACCGTTCTTACCAACTGCTGTGGTTCAAGGGCCACGGTCGTTAAACTCAACGAGTACTTACTTTTTTCAATCAGACTTCCTTTTGAACCACTGTTCACGCCAGCGCTGCTGCCAAGTGGCCTAGGCACATTACATCCAAGGTGCCTGAACTGACTTATTCAGCGCCATACAGCTGCCACTCCAGCAGCGAAGGCTCATTCGTGGCATTGGTCACCACCAAGCGGAATTCCTGGGCCGTAACCGGGTTGAATTTCTCGATGTGGCCTGCGCCGCCGGTTTTGGTGGTGGTGGCGGTTTTCCATTCGCTGCCCTGCTTGTACTGGAGTTGCAGCTGCTGGCTCTTGCGCTCCCAGGGGTGCCAGGGCTCGTCCACGATTAAGCAGGAAATGCTGGTTGGCTTGCCCAGGTTGACGGCTGCGGTGGCGCTGCGTTCGCCTTTGGCGGCCGTCCAGCGGGTTTCCCGGTCGCCGTCGAGCAGGCTTTGGGCTCCTTCAGTGGGCGAGAGCTGCGACGACACCGTGGCGGTTTTGCCTTTCACGGGCGGCGGCGCCACCTGGGGCTCGCCGGCAAATTCTACTACCACCACGGTGATGTTGGGGTCGGGCGCGGTAGCGGGCAGCTTGATGGTGGAAAGCTGCTTGCCAGGCGTGACGGCCAGCGCAGTGGCAGGCTGGGCCAGCAGGTAGGCCCGGCTGATTTTGTTGCCCAGCGGCACGCGCAATTGGCCGTTGACGGGGTAGTCGAACACGTGCAGGAACAACTGCTGGCCCTTGCGGGTGGCGCGCCCCCACGACAGGTACGGGAAGGGGCTGGCCGTGGTGCCGTAGATGGCCTCTCGGTTGATTTTCACCCACCGGCCAATGGCGGCCAGGCGCTCCACGCTGGGCGCCGGGATTTCGCCTTCGGCCGTGGGGCCCACGTTCAGCAGGAAGTTGCCGCCCTTGCTCACGGCATCGGCCAGGTTGCGGATGAGGAATTGCGGGCTCTTCCAGTTGGTGTCGTACGACTTGTAGCCCCAGGTGTCGTTCATGGTTTGGCAGGTTTCCCAGTTGCGGCCCGGGAAGCCCGTGGAGGGCACGAACTGCTCGGGCGTGTCGGTGTCGCCGGGTTGGTTGCCGCCGAGGCGGTTGTTGGTAATCAGCCGGGGGTGGGCCGCCAGCAGCGGCTGGAACTTGGCGGCGCGGGCCGGAGTCATTTCCTGCGGCGTGTCCCACCACAGGATGTCCACGTCGCCGTAATTGGAGAGGATTTCGCGCACTTGGGGCACGGCAATCTGGTCCAGATAGGTGTCGAAATCACCGTCCTGGGCGCGGTCCCAGGTGCCGCCAGAGGCCCGGCCGCCGGGGTGGTTCCAGTCCTGGGCTTGCGAGTAATAGAAGCCGAGTTTCAGCCCCTGCTTGTGGCAGGCATCGGCCAGTGGTTTGAGGAGGTCTTTGCCGTAGGGCGTAGCGTCCACGGCGTCCCAGGTGCTCACTTTCGAGTCGAAGAGGGCAAAGCCGTCGTGGTGCTTGGAGGTGATGACGATGTACTTCATGCCGGCGTCCTTGGCCATGCGCACCCAGGCCTCGGGGTCGTATTTCACGGGGTTGAACTCCTGGGCATAGGCGCGGTACCGGGCCACGGGAATCTTGCCGTGGTTCATAATCCACTCGCCGATTTCGGGGATGCGCTGGCCGTCGTAGGTGCCCGCCGGCACCGAATACACGCCCCAGTGAATGAACATGCCAAACTTGGCGTCTTTCCACCACGCCATTTTCGGGGCATCCACCGGCGGCCTGGCGGGCGAGGGTTGCGCCTGGGCCACCAGCGAAGCCAGTGCCAGACAGAGGAAAAAACAGCAGCGCTTGTACATGGGCGGGATGGGATAGTTAGGAAAAACAGAGTGAATCAGCCCACTTCAACCAGGGCCTTGATGACGCCGGTAGCCGGGTCGAGCCAGCTGGCAAATTCAGCCTGCACCCGCGCAAACGGCACGCGGTGCGTGATGTAAGTGGTGGGCTGCACCAAGCCGGCTTTCATGGAAGCAATGACGTGCTCGAAGTCTTCGCGGGTGGCGTTGCGGCTGCTCATGAGGGTGGCTTCGCGCTTGTGAAATTCGGGGTGCGAGAAGCTGAGGTCGCCTTTTTGCAAGCCCACCAGCACGTAGCGCCCGCCGTGGGCCAGGTAGCCGAAGGCGTTGTTGATGGCCTTCAGGCTGCCGGTAGCGTCAATGACCACCGTGGGCATGTCGCCGTGGGTGATGGTGCGGAGCTGCTCGGCCACGTCGGCCGCCAGGGCGTTGATGGTGTGGGCCACCCGCAACCGGTCGCGGCAGAAAGCCAGGCGCTGCTCGTTGAGGTCAAGGGCAACGACTTGGGCGCCGGCAATGCGGGCAAACTCCATAATGCCCAAGCCAATGGGCCCGGCGCCCACCACCAGCACAAACTCCCCGGCCCGCACCCCGGCCCGCCGCACCCCGTGCGCCCCAATGGCCAGCGGCTCCACCAGCGCCAGCTCGTCGAAGCTCAGGCCCTGGCCGTGCACCAGCGCCGCTGCCGGCACCGACAGGTACTCGCCCATGCCGCCGTCGGAGTGCACGCCGCACACGTTGATATGGGCGCAGCAGTTGGGCAAGCCCGAGCGGCAGGCAATGCAGCTGCCGCAGTTGAAATACGGGATGAACGTGACGGCCTCCCCCACGGCAAACCCCGGTACTTCCGAGGCCAGCTCGCCCGCCAGCTCATGCCCCAGCACCCGCGGATAAGCGAAGAACGGCTGGGTGCCTTCGAAAGCGTGCAAGTCGGTGCCGCAAATGCCGATGCGCCGAATGCGCAGCAAGGCCCGGCCCGCCTCGGCGGCGGGTGCGGGGCGCTGCTCGTAGGCAAAGTGGCCGGGCGCGGTGCAAACGAGGGTATTCATGAATTCAATGGGTGAATGAGCGAATGAGCGAATGAGCGAATGGGTGAATGAGCGAGTGGCTGAATAGGCTGGATAAAATAGATAAGCGGAGAAGTAGGCAACATTCACTCATTCAGCCATTTGCTCATTCACCTATTTGCTACGCGTTGGCGAGGGCCCGGTCGAGGTGCACGTAGCCGCCGTCGACGTGCAGAATCTGGCCGGTGGTGTGGCTGCTGCGGGCCGAGAGCAGGAAGGCGGTGGTGTTGGCAATTTCCTCGGCCGTGGTCATGCGGTTTTCCAGCGGGATTCGGGCGGTGATTTCGCGCAGCTTTTGGTTGGGGTTGGTCAGGGTCTGAATCCAGGTTTCGTAGGCGGGCGTCCAGCATTCGGCCACGGCGACGGCGTTCACGCGGATGCCGTACTTGAGCAGCTCCACGGCCCACTCGCGGGTGAGGGCATTGCGGGCGCCGTTGGCCGCGGCGTAGGCCGAGGTGTTGCCCTGGCCCGTCTCGGCAGTTTTGGAGGTGATGTTGACGATGGTGCCCCTGGACTTTTTCAGCTCGGGCAGGGCGTGGTGCGCCATGAGGTAGTAGTGCACCACGTTGCGGTGCAGGCTGCGCATGAAGTTTTGGTAGTCGCCCTGCTCTAGCCCCACGCCGTCATTCACGCCGGCGTTGTTGACCAGGCCATCTATCCGCTGGTACTGGGCCACTATTTCCTGCACGGCCCGCTCGCACTCGGCCGGGTCCGACAGCTCGGCCACCACTTGCCCGGCCCGGCCGCCCGCGGCTTCAATGGCCGCCACAGCCGCTAGGTTGTCTTCGGCGCTGCGCCCCACAATGACGGGCACGGCACCCTCCTGAGCCAGCACGCGGCAGATACCCTCGCCGATGCCTTTGGCGCCGCCCGTCACCACAATAATCTGATTTGCCAAGTATAAATCCATGCTCTATTGCTGGGGAATAAGTTGCTGTCAATGATGAGCGGAGGGCCAAGCGCTACCGGTTTTGTGCGTTGCTGTAGAATCAGTCCAGAAAATCAACTTCCTTAAAAAAAAGCCCGTCATGCGGAGCTTGTCGAAGCAACTCTCACTTCGTCTGTTATTCTGCACTTTCTGTCATGCTGAGCGCAGCGAAGGACCTTCTCACGTTTAAACGAGTCGTTCGGCAGTGAGAAGATGCTTCGCTGCGCTCAGCATGACAGCAGGCGCGGGCGAGATGCTTCGGCTGCGCTCTGCATGACGGGCTTTTTTAAGGATGTTTTAGGCTGATTATTAAATAGTTTTACACCCGCTTACTGGGCCTCAAAGCCCGTAAAAGCGGGTGGCGTTACCTCCCCAGAACAGGTCCTGCGCTTCGGCCGAAAAGGGCTGCACGTAGGCCTCCACCATGCCCAGCGCCCGGCCGTAGCCGCCGGCCACTTCGCACACCGGCCAGTCGGAGCCGAACATCAGGCGTTGGGGCCCGAAGGCCGCGAACACCACGTCGAGGTAGGGGCCAAAGTCGCTGGGCTGCCAGTGCTGCCAGTCGGCTTCGGTTACCAGGCCCGACACTTTGCAGCACACATTGGGCTGGGCAGCCAGGGCGTGTAGGTCGCGGGCCCAGGCCTCGACGAGCTGGGCTTTGATGGGCGGTTTGGCCAGGTGGTCCAGCACGAAGGGTTGGGATGGGAAAGCGGCGGCTAGCTCGGCGGCGGCCAGCAGCTGGTCGGGCAGGATGAGCAAGTCGTAGGTGAAGCCGTGCGGGCCCAACGCGGCAATGCCGCGTTGGAAATAGGGCCGCAGCATCAACATCCGGTCGGTTTCGCCCTGCAGCACGTGCCGGAAGCCTTTGAGCTTTTCAAACTGCCGGTAGTGCGCCAGCCGCTCCTCCACGTCATCGGCCCGCAAGTCGACCCAGCCCACCACGCCCTTGATGAAATCGTGCGCCGCGGCATTGGCCAGCTGAAACGCGTTTTCGGCTTCCGATTGGTCGGATTGCACCACCACGCAGCCGTCGAAGCCGTGCGCCTGCAGCAGCGGCTGCAAGTCCAGGGGCAGGAAATCGCGCCGGATGCGGGCCATGTCGTCCGTAATCCAGGCGTCGCGCGCGGGGTCGAAGCGCCAGAAGTGCTGGTGTGAGTCGATTCTACCCATGAGGCATCAGGAATTAAGCTTGATGAATCCGCCGTCGATGGGGTAGTCGCAACCGGTCACGAAGCCGGCTTCGGAGGAGCACAGGTACAGGGCCAGCGCGGCTATTTCCGCGGGCTGGCCCATGCGCCCGATGGGCTGGCTGCGGGAAAGCTCTTCGAACTTTTGGGCTTCCTGGCCGGCGTAATTCCGGGCGATGAAGCCGTCGACGAAGGGTGTGTGCACGCGGGCCGGCGAGATGCTGTTGCACCGAATGTTGCTGCTTACGTAGTCGCGGGCCACGGAGAGCGTCATGGCAAAAATGGCCCCCTTGCTCATCGAATACGCAAACCGGTCGGTGAGCCCCACGTGCGCGGCAATGGAAGCCAGGTTCACGATGGCGCCCCCGCCGTGGGCTTTCATCAACGGCACCGCGGCAAACAGGCAGTTGTAGGCGCCCTTCACGTTCACCTGAAAGATTCGGTCAAAGTCCGCATCGGGCGTGTTTTCCACGTTGCCCACGTGCGCAATGCCCGCGTTGTTGACCAGAATGTCAACCCGGCCAATTTCCTGAAAAACCTCTACCACCCGCGCCTGCTGGGCAACGTCGGCGGCGTGCACGTGCGCCGTGCCGCCCTGCTGCCGGATGGCGTCCGCGGTTTGCTGGCCGGCCTCGGCGTTTAGCTCCACGATGTGCACTTCGGCGCCCTGCCGCGCAAACAGCACGCAAATGGCCTGGCCGATGCCGCTGCCGCCGCCCGTGACAACGGCCTTTTTTCCGGTTAAATCGAACATGGGTTAGAAATTGAGTAACAGGTCATAAGCATTGAGTAGCACGACTCATCCATGATTCATTTGATATCAATTAGTTGTCTCGCTCCTACTACTGAGTACTTGATATTGAGGACTGACAACTTAATGCGCGGCCACCAGCTGGATTTTCTTGACCCGGGCATTGCGCAGGGCGAAGGAGAACACCACCAAAAAGCACAGCGCGGGCACCAGGTAGGCCACCTGAATGGTGGTGGCGTCGGACAAGCGGCCCATGAGGGGCGGGAACACCGCGCCGCCCACGATGGACATAATCACCAGCGAGGAGCCCACCTTGGTTTTGGCTCCCAGCCCCCGAATGCTGAGCGAAAAAATGGTGGGAAACATGATGGACATGAAGAATTCGACCCCCATCAGCGCGTACACCGACAACACGCCGGGCAGCACCACCGCCAGCAGCACCAGGAAAAAGTTGACCAAACTGTAAATGGCCAGCAGCCGCGAGGCCGGAAGGTAGCGCATCAGCAACGTGCCGATGAAGCGGCCCGCCATGAACCCAAACAGCGCAATGGACAGGTACACCGCCGCCGACTTCTCGCCAAGGCCCGCCACCTGCTGCGAAAACCGGATGAAAAAACTGCTCACGCACACCTGCGCGCCCACGTAGAAAAATTGCGCCAGCACGCCCAGCAGCAGGTTTTTCTCCTGCAGCAGCGGGCGCCCTTCGTTGTCGAGGCCTTCTTCCTCCACGATGTCGGGCAGGCGGGTGAAGAACAGCAGCAGGGCCACTAGCAGTATCATGCCGCCGATGAGCAGGAAGGGCACTTGCACGGTGGCGGCCTCCCGGGCGAGGTAGGCGTCGAGTTGCGGGGCCGGCATGGCGGCTTCCTGCTGCGCCGTAAGGCTGGTACCCGACAAGATGAACCGGCCGCCCAGAAACGCCGCCAGCGTGGCCGCCAGCCCGTTGAACGACTGCGCCAGGTTGATGCGCTGCGTGGCGCCCGCCGGCTCGCCGAGCACCGTGATGTAGGGGTTGGCCGCGGTTTCGAGGAAGGCCAGTCCGCAGGCAATCACGAAGATGGCCGTGAGAAAAAAGGCGTAGGAACGGGCCTCCGCCGCAGGATAAAACAGGAAAGCCCCCGCCGCCGCCAGCCCCAGCCCCACCAATATCCCCGCCTTGTAGCCGAACCGCTTCATGAACTGCCCGGCCGGCAGCGCCAGCAAAAAATAGGCGATGTAGGAAGCCGAATCAATCAGGGCCGACTGCGCGTCCGTCAGCTGACACGCTTTCTTAAGGTGCGGTATCAGAATGGGGTTGAGGTTGAGCGCGAAGCCCCACAGAAAAAACAGCGACGTAATCAGGCCAACGGCAAAGACGGTCTTACGGGCGGTGGTCATCAGGTGGGATTGGAGGTGAATCGGAATGACTTGGAAAGTTCTACAATATGTGCTGCTGGGCACGGGGAACCTGACCCCCAACCCTACCGGGTACGACCCCTCTCCGCGGGAGAGGGGAGCCTGACGAGTTGTAGCGCGGACTTTTAGTCCGCGAGTGGCTCCCCTCTACACAGTTCACGCGCGGACTAAAAGTCCGCGCTACAATCGCGCCGCCGTGGCTCTCCTCTCCGCGCATCAAGCGAACCGGGGGCGTACCCGGTAGGGCCGGGGGTGAGGTGCACGGCCAAGCTATTGCAGCGTGATTTTATAGCCTACCGCGTGGGCCGTGGGGTAGCTCCGGAGCGGCTGCACAACCAGCCCGGTGGGGCCTTGCGCCCAGCGCACTTTCTCCTGGCTGCCGAGCAGTTGCACGTTGCTCACTTTGCCGTTTTTGCCGGCGGCCAGGGCTTTCATGGTGGTGGCGGTTTTGGGCACGTCCAGCCCGAAGGCGTACACCGTTTTGCCTTTGCGGGTGAAGCGCACGTCTTGGGCGGTGTAGCCTTTGTGGGCGTACTCGTTGAAGCGCACGTTTTCGTCCAGGCCTTCGGTGGGGCCTTCGCCGGCCACCGCCCAGGGGCGGGTGCCGTAGATGCCTTCGCCGTTCACGGCCAGCCATTTGCCCATGCCCAGCAGCACGGCCGTTTGCTCCGGCGTGATGGTGCCGTCGGCCTTGGGGCCGATGTTGAGCAGCAGGTTGCCGTTCTTGCTCACCACGTCAATCAGCTCGTCAATCAGCTCGTTCGGGCTCTTGTTGTCCTCGCCCTCGATGTAGCCCCAGGACTTTTTGCCCACCGACGTATCGGTTTGCCAGGGGTATTTCTTGGTGGCCTTGCTGCTGCTGCGCTCGATGTCGTAGACGGCCGTGCCCTCCGGGAAGCCGTTGTTCTTGTAATTAATCACCACGCCCTTGTTCCAATCCAAGCCTTTGTTGTAGTAATAGGAGGCAAATTTCTGCTTGTATGGCTCCAGCTCCGGCTGCTCTATCCACCAGTCGAACCACACCAACTGGGGCTGGTAGTTGTCCACCAGCTCGGTGGTGCGGGCCTGCCAGTCCTGCATGAATTCGGCCGACATGGTGGGGGCCTTGTCGCCCTTCTTGAACGGGTCGTAGGCGTTGGCCGGGCCGTAGAAGTCGGCGTACTGCGGGTCCTTCACGTCGGAGTCCCCCTGCTGCCCAAAACCGAAAAACCACCAGTGCTCGATGCGGTGCGACGAGACCCCGAACACCAGGCCCTGCTTGCGGGTGGCGGCCGCCAGCTCGCCCACCACGTCGCGCTTGGGGCCCATTTCCGCGGCGTTCCATTTCGTGAGCTTGGTCTTGTACATGGCAAAGCCGTCGTGGTGCTCGGCCACGGGCACAATGTACTTGGCGCCCGACTTCTTGAACACGTCCAGCCACTGGTCGGCGTTGAACTTGTCGGCGGTGAACATCGAAATGAAATCCTTGTAGCCGAACTTGGCTTGGGGCCCGTATTTCTCCTGGTGGTACTTATAGGTCTTGCTGTCCTGGTGGTACATCTCGCGCGGGTACCACTCGCTGTAGCTGGCGGGCACGGCATACGGCCCCCAGTGAATGAAAATGCCAAACTTGGCGTCGCGAAACCACTCCGGGGCCTGGTAATTTTTCAGCGATTCCCAAGTGGGCTGGAATTGCTGGGCCGGTTTGGCGGTCTGCGCCTGGGCGGCCGTGGCCAGGCCGGCGAGTAGGGAGGTGGCCAGCAGGCGACACGTATTTTTTTGCATTGAATTGGGTGGGATTTTTAGGCGGAAATAAGGAGGAGCAGCTAGCAAATGCTATTCTCCCAGTTTGTAGATGCGCTCCATCAGCTGCCATTTTTCATCGGCAGTGGCATCGGGGGAGGTGTGTTGAAAGGCGGCCACGTAGGCTTCCCATTCGGCCTGCCGGGGCTTGGTGGCCAAGGTTTGCATGGCCTGGTCGTGGTCGAATTCGGGCACGGTATCCATTATCATGAAGAGCTGCTCGCCGAGCAGGTATATCTCCATGTCCACAATGCCCACCTCGCGCATGCCCTGGGTGATTTCGGGCCAGGCGGCCCCCGCCGCGTGCACTTTTTTGTAGTCGCTGATGAGCTGGGCGT
The DNA here is from genome assembly GCF_036388155.1 of Hymenobacter sp. Taxonomy (NCBI): domain Bacteria; kingdom Pseudomonadati; phylum Bacteroidota; class Cytophagia; order Cytophagales; family Hymenobacteraceae; genus Hymenobacter; species Hymenobacter sp. The sequence goes on from NZ_DASVSI010000065.1 coordinate 33,274, forward strand.
CATTCTTTAAGCGCAGCGTTTTGCAATAGCGTTTATAGCGTAGCGGCACGGAACTGTCGGGATGATTCATTGCGTAGCCAAAGGAGATTGACAGCCTTGAAAGCAAAGCCGTCGGAAACAAAACTAGCAGCCTGAAATCAACTCACAATCAATAAATTATACTTTTCTCCGCAAACCTTTGCGCTAACCTTTGCGGAGAAAAACGGATTGGTTATAATTCTTCTCTTGCGACTGGATTACTGCCCCGAGCCAGATGCATCGACTGCGCGGACGCCAGATGAGCATGACCGTTTTAGAAGGCTTTTCAGCTAACTCAACCACCCCGCGCGCGAGAATAAATCGCCGAGGGTGGAGCAGTTGCTTCAACCTTAGAGCTGTCGTTCCAAGCCCCCCGAACCAGCAACAATGGCCCATGCCGCCTAAGTTTGAACTCTGATTTCCAGCCCGCGCATGAGCAAAAGACACGTTTCGCTGAAAACCTTAGCCCAGGCCTTGAATGTGTCGATTTCCACGGTTTCGCGCGCGCTCAAAAACCACCCGGATATCGGCCCGGAAGTCACCCAAAAAGTGCAGGCGCTGGCCCGCGAGCTGAATTACACGCCCAACCCCCTGGCCATGGGCCTGCTGAAGAATCGGACGCATACCATCGGCGTCATCGTGCCCGATTTGGTAACGCATTTCTTTTCCTCCATCATCAGCGGCATCGAGCAAGTAGCCAACGAAAACGGCTACTACATCGTGATTCGTTCGAGCTACGAGAGCTACGAGAAGGAGAAGGAATGCATAGAAAACCTCCTGAAACTGCACGTGGAAGGCATTATCATGTGCCTGGCCCAGGAAACCACCGAGTACTCCCACTTCGACGCGCTCGTTGCGGAGGAGCTGCCGCTGGTGTTTTTCGACCGGGTGTGCCGGGCCGATGAAGTGGCCACCGTGGTGGTCGACAACCGGGAAGCGGCCCGGCGCATCACGCGCCACTTCTTCGAGCGTGGCTACCGCCGCATAGCCCACATTGCCGGCCCGCCCCAGCTCAACATCACCCGCGAACGCATCGAAGGCTACCAGCAAGGCCTCGCCGACTGCAACCTGCCCTTCGACCGTGAATTGCTCACCCACTGCGACCTGAGCATTGCCAGCGCCACCGCCGCCACCCAACGCCTGCTGGCCCTCCCCTCCCGCCCCGACGCCATTTTTGGCGTAAACGACACCACGGCCTTCGCTGCCATGAAGGAAATCAAGCGCCAGCGCCTCCGCATTCCGGAAGACGTGGGCCTGGTCGGGTTTACCGACGAGTTCCACGCCACCGTGGTGGAACCGACTCTGACTTCGGTGATGCACCCAACCTTTGAGATGGGCCGGGAGGCCGCCCTGCTTTTTCTGGCGCAAGCAGCGGCCAAGGTGCCCCTGCCGCCCCGCCAAACGGTCCTCACCACGCAACTGGTTGTGCGGGAGTCTTCCACCAGGGCCTTAGATTAACAGGCAAAGCCCGGGCTGCCGTACTTCTCAAAGCGGCCCTTTTGCCAGCTTCAAAAAAGGCCGGTGGCCCACCCAGCATCAGTAAGTAAATGCGCTTGATGGCTGTCTGAATACTATGCTGTTCGGCAAAAGCACATAGGCTGCAGCTGCTTTTCCGTGCCTTTCCTATGGATGTCTGGACAGTAAGTGTGAATGGTGCTGCAGAATCCACTAGGCCTATTTGCTAGATGCTCACTCACCCTACTAAGTAGACATGCCAGCTTAGCTAGCGACTCTTATCCCCCTGCTTGCAATTATTAATCAAAAACTAATAAAAATAAAAAGGGCCGTCCTGCTCATAGCAGGACGGCCCTTTTTCGTGTGCCGATACCCAAAGATTGTTCCCACCACTCAAGGGAATCGGCACGCGCTATCGCGAATAGCTGACGCAATATACAAGCAAACTTGCTAAATCGATTTAGCTTGATTACTTTTCTGACCTGAAACCGATTGCGGAGCTGCCCCAACAACCGTTTTCGCGCTGCCTCTACCCAAATTTTCACGCTTCCTAAACCCTTTCCCAATGAAACAAGCCTATTCTACCCCTGCACCGCCGCGTGGTCGCGCTGCGTTTTTTTTGCTTTGCCTCCTGGCGTTGCTGCCGGGTGCGCTGCGGGCCGCCTCCCCAATCAAGCTGGAAGCCGAAAAAGCCACCTTGCACGGCGCGCGGGTCCTGCGCGACACGCCGGGCTACTCGGGCGCGGGCTACGCCGGCAACTTTGAAGGCGCCACCGACTCCCTGACGTTCAGCTTCGCGGCGGCGGCCGGCTGGTACGACCTGGCCATTCGCTACACGTCGCCCTACGGCGACAAAGAGTATCAGCTGGCAGTGAATGGCCGGCAGAGCGGCTATTCGCTGGCCGGCCCCGTGGCAGGCTTTGGCAACAGCCGGGTGGGCCGGTTTCAGTTGAAGGCCGGCACCAACACCATTACCTTGAAGCGGGGCTGGGGCTATTTCGGCATTGACTACGTTAGCCTGACGCCGGTGTCGGCGGCGCGCAATTTGGCCACCGTGCCGCTCGTCAACGGCCGGGCCGAGGCGGAATTGGGCGACTTATCGGGCGTGCAGGTGTCGGCTACTCCCACGGGCTTTTCCGGAACCGGGTACGTGACGGGGTTTGATGCCGCGGCTGATAACGTGAGCCTTACGTTTGATGTGACCACCGCGGGCCTCTACAAGATTGACCTCGGGTACACCTCGCCCTTCGGCGAGAAAGACTTCGCCTTGAGCGTGAACGGCGAGCAGAGCGTGGGACGCTTTGCCTTGACCGGCAACGCCTTCGCCACGGCCAGCGCCGGCACTTTTCTGCTCACCCAGGGCCTAAACACCGTGGTGGTGGGCCGGGGCTGGGGCTATTTTGGGGTTGATTACCTGCAAATCACACCCACTACGGCCCCGCTGCCCGCAGCAGTTGCCACGCCGCTTGTGGATGCGCAAGCCACGCCAGCCACGCGGGGACTGCTCACGTATTTGCGCGGGGTGTACGGCACCAAGGTACTGGCCGGCCAGCATGCGTCGCCGCAAGACACGCTGGCGGAATTGCGCTACGTGCAGCGGCGTACCGGCAAAGAGGCCGCGCTGGCCTGCTTCGACCTCATTGAATACTCCCCCTCCCGCCGCGCCAACGGCTCTAACCCCCGGAACCACACCGAGCAGTACCTCGCCTGGGCCCGCCACGGCAACGGCCGGGGCATCGTGAGCCTGATGTGGCACTGGAACGCCCCCACCGACCTCATCAACAGCGCCACCAACCCGTGGTGGCGCGGTTTCTACACCGACGCCAGCACCTTCGACGTGCAAGCCGTGCTGGCCGACCCCACCGGGGCTCGCTACCAGTTGCTGCTCCGCGACATCGACAGCGTGGCGGTGCAGCTGCGCAAGTTCCAGACGGCCGGCGTGCCAGTGCTGTGGCGGCCCCTGCACGAGGCGCAAGGTGCTTGGTTCTGGTGGGGCGCCAAAGGGCCGGCGGTGTACCGGCAGCTGTGGCAGTTGCTTTACAACCGTCTCACCACCCACCACCAGCTGCACAACCTGATTTGGGTGTATTCGGGCGTGCAAAACCCCAGCAACGCCTGGTACCCCGGCGATGCTTACGTGGACATTGCGGGCGTGGACCTCTACCTGCCGCCTTCCGCCAACATGAGCGGCGACTGGGCCGGCCTGCAGACGCAGTTTGGGGGCCGCAAGCTGGTGGCCCTCACCGAGAGCGGCAACCTGCCAGACCCCGTCAAAATTCGCGCTTTCGCCACGTGGTGGTCCTGGTTTAGCGTGTGGGAAGGCGCCAACTACATCCGTGGCCAGGCCCCGGCGCTGCTCCAGCGCGTATACAACGACCAGGACGTGATTACGCTCGACGAATTGCCGGACTGGGCCGGCACCACCGTCACGGCCACCCGCACGCCCCTGGCCCCCGACGCGCTGGCCTTGTACCCCAACCCGGCCACCGGCTACAGCCTCAATGCCAACCTAACGCTGCCCAAAGGGCAAGCCGTTACCCTCACCCTGACCAATGCCCTGGGCCAGCAGGTGCGGCAGCAAACGGCGCAGCTGCAAGCCGGCGCCAACACGTTTCAGCTGCCCATCGGGGAGCTGAGCAGCGGCCTGTACTTGCTCACGGTGCAGGGCGCGGCCTTTCCCGCGGTCACCAAGCGGGTTCAAGTCCAACACTAGACCTACGATACCCACCCTGCCTGCTATGAACATCAAAAATGGGGCGCTGCTGCTCCTGTTGGCCACCACGTGGCTGGCGGGTTGCAGCAGCGTCCGCATGGGGAAGCGTTTCCCCTACCCCGCCCCCATCGTCGACGCCAAGGCTACTTACCAGACCAAAGCCCTTTTCTATAACCTCCAGCGCCCCGCCACCAACGGCCTGCTTTTCGGCCAGCAGGACGCGACGCAATATGGCGTTGGCTGGAAAAACGAGCCCGGCCGCAGCGACGTGAAAAGCGTGTGCGGCTCCCACCCCGCCGTGTACGGCTGGGACGTGGCCGATTTGGTGCGCGCCGGCATGGAAGGCAAGCTCAAGGGCAACGCCGCGCTGGCCCGCAACCGCCAATTGGTGATTGACGCCTACGAGCGCGGCGGTATGAACACGTTTTGCTGGCACATGGGCAACTTCGTGACGGGGCGCAATTTTTACGACACCACGGCCGTGGTGGCCGCCATTTTGCCGGGCGGCGCCCAGCACGCGGCCTACACGCGCAGCCTCGACATCATTGCCGACTATTTCCGCCACCTGAAGGCGGCCGACGGCACCCTGGTGCCCGTGGTGTTCCGGCCCCTGCACGAGCATACGGGCTCCTGGTTTTGGTGGGGCAAGCGCCATTGCACGCAGGCCGAATTTGTGCAGCTCTGGCAATTCACGGTGCGCTACCTGCGCGACGAAAAGAAGGTGCACAACCTGCTCTACGCCTACTCGCCCGACCGGGTGCCCAACGCGGCCGAGTACTTCGAGCGCTACCCCGGCAACGACTTCGTAGACGTGCTGGGCCACGACAATTACGGGGATTTTAACAACGTAGCCACGCCCAACAAAGGCGTGGCCACGCTGGAAATGCTGGTTGATGAAGCGCAACGCCGCAACAAAATAGCGGCCCTCACCGAAACCGGCCTGGAAAAAATACCCAACCCCAACTACTTCCCTGAAAACTTGCTGGAGCAAATCAAAGCCAGCCCCAAAGCCCGCCAGATTTCCTACCTCATGGTGTGGCGCAACGCCCACGAAGGCCACTTTTACGCCCCCTACCCCGGCCACGCCAGCGTGCTTGGCTTCCTGCGCTTCTACCAGGACTCGCTCACCACGTTCGAAAACGACCGGCCCCGCCTCTACACCGTGCCCAAGCCCGGGCGCGGGCAAAAGCGGCTGTCACCGGTTGTTAAGTCGCAAGCCAAGCTCTAAATAAGCCTGCGCGAGCATCAGCAAACAGAGGATTGGGAAGACGAGTGCAACTCGCTTCTACGCCGATTTTTACTTCTTGCTGGCAACTGCTTTTTTCGGGCCTGTAGCGGCCGTGGCGGCGCTACGCAAAGACGATTTGCGCACGATGAGCGTGGGCGAGAGCACGACGTGCTGCATGGGCAGCGGGGCCTTGTCGGAGTGGTGCTTGAGCTCTTCGAGCAAGATGTCAATTACATTCTTGGCGATGCTCTCCACGGGCTGCGCAATCACGGTAATGGCCGGCGTGTACAGCCGAAACAGGTCGTGGTCGTCGTAGGAAATAACGGCCAGGTCGTCGGGGATGCGCAACGCCAGGTGGGAAATGGCCTCCAGGCCGTAAATGCTCAGGTAGTTGGTCGAGAAAATGATGGCATCGCACTGCGCGTTGGCCTGAATGAAGCGCTGAATGTCGGCGATGATGGCGTTCGTGTCTTTGGTCACGGCCACCCGCTTCACGGTTTGGGGCAGCTGGTGCTCGGCCAGGGCCATGGCGTAGCCCTGCAGGCGCTCCTCCATCTGGATTTGCAGCGAGTCGGTGGTGACGAAAGCAATTTTGGAAAAGCCCTGGGCCAGCAGGTGCTGCGTGGCTTCGTAGGTGCCCCGCTTGCCATCGACCACGATGTAGTTGGTGGGCAGGTCGGGCAGGTAGCGGTCGAAAAGCACCAAGGGCGTGTGCGCCCGCAGAATGCCCGTTATCTGCTTCTCAATGCTCTCGGCCGGCACGATGATGTAGCCGTCGACGTGCTGCTCCTGGAACATGGAAATCAGCTCCCGGGTCTTTTCGGTGTTGTTGTCGGTGCTGCAATAAATGATGCGATAGCCGCGCTCAAAAGCCTGCTTCTCAATCATCCAGGCCACGGTAGCGAAAAAGGGGTTGGAGATGTCTTCCACCACCAGCCCTATCACGTGGGTTTTGCCGGTGCGCAGGCTTTTGGCCAGCTGATTGGGCTTGTAGCCCACTTCCTCCACATAGGCCAGCACCCGCTGCGCCACCGCGTCGCTGATGCGGCTCTGCTTGGCTTTGCCGTTCAACACCAACGACACGGTGGCAATGGACACCTCCAGGTGGCTGGCAATGTCGTTTATCAACGTGCGCTTTTTAACCTTTTCGCTCATCTCGGGGGCACTGACTGCTTATTATGGTCAAAGGTAGAACACCTAAAACCATTTAGCTCGTGCTCCCCTTGCCCTGGCCACGTGGGCCGGGCCGGCTGCTACGGTTGAGACGCAGGCCGTTTAAACTTTACTATTCCCAGCTCAGACCGCCAAGTAAGCGGCCCCAAACACTCCGGCGCTGTCGCCCAGCAAGGGCTGCACCACCGGCGCGGCAAAGTGGTGGTCGATGATGTGCTGGCTGATGTTGGCCACGCCGGTGGTATACAGCTCTGGGATGTTGCCCACGCCGCCGCCAATCACAATTACATCGGGGTCGAGCACGTTCACCACCGCGCTGATGGCCAGGGCGAAGTAGTGCGTGAGCCGGTCCAGGGTTTGGGCGGCGGCGGGGTCGGTGCCGGCCGTGGCTCGCGCCATAATTTCCTTGAGCGGGCGCGCCTGGCCGCTTTGCTTGGCGTAATAGCGCTCCAGGGAGGGGCCGGCCAGAATGCTTTCGATGCAACCGGTTTTGCCGCAGAAGCAGGGCTCGCCGTTGGCTTCGCTGAGGTGGTTGTGGCCCCACTCGCCGGCAATGCCGTGAAAGCCTTCCAGCACCTGCCCGTTCACCACGAGCCCGCCGCCTACGCCGGTGCCCAGAATGATGCCGAACACGACCTTGGCATTTGGGAATTGCTGCTTCACAATGCCCAGGCGCGCTTCGGCAAGGGCAAAGCAGTTGGCATCGTTGGCCAGGGTCACTTTTTGGCGCAGCAGGCGCTCCAAATCGGCTCGCAGCGGCCGGCCATTCAGGGCAGTGGTGTTGCAGTTCTTCATCAGCCCCGACTGCGGAATGGTGGTGCCGGGCGTGCCCATGCCAATCTTTTCGGCGCGGTAGCCGGCCGCGCGCTCCATGCGCTCCACCAGCCGGGCTACCTGCGCCAGCATGTGGTCGTAGCCCTGGCTGGCTTCGGTGGGCACCCGGTCGCGGAACAGCACCTCCGGCTCCTGGGCCGACTTCAAAATCACGCCTTCAATCTTGGTGCCGCCCATGTCCAGGCCCCACAGGTTTTGGGCTTTGTTGAAGTTGTTTGCCGTGTCTTTGGCCGGAGCCGGAGACGCAGCTTCCTCTAGCTCGGGCAATGCGGCAACCGTAGTAAAATCACTCATATTTTCTGTGCTCCTATAGCAGGTCTGGGGTTCCATAACGGATGTTTTCGGGGGTAAAAGGTAGGGCAAGCGCCCTGTTTACCAGCGGGTAATGGACTGCACATAAGCCGCCAGCTCCTTGGCAATGAGCTGGTGTTCGGCCAGGCTGGGGTGGCTGTCGCAGCCGGCAGTATAGCGGTTGGCGAAGAAGAAGCTGTGCACTTTTTTATCGCCCTGCGCCGTGGCGGTCCGCACGATGCTGGTGAGGTAATTTTTCAGCGCGGCCGTGAGCTTGGCGTCGCCCATGGGGCTGGTCAGGCACACTATTTCGGCCTTGGGGTAATGCCCCCGCAAGGTTTTCAGGAACTGCCCGTAGTTGCGGCAGAAAGCGACCGAATCCTGAATGCCGTCGTTTTGGCCCAGGCACACGGTCACCACGTCGGGCTGGTACTGCTGGAAATTCCAGGCAATCTTATTTTCCCGCAAACTCACCTTGTCGAATACCTGCGGCATTACCACGTCCATATTACAGCAGCTGTGCATCAAGCCAATGCCGGACACGGCGGTGAGGGACCACTGCGCATTCAGGGCGCGGGCCACCGTGGGGCCGTAGGCCAGGTAGGCGTTGTGCTGGTCGTGCCACACGCCTTTGCCGCAGGGGATTTCCGACTGGTCGCTGCCCGTGCCGCAGGTAATGGAGTTGCCGATGAACTCGATTTTGCGACGGGGCAGCGGGGCCGGTGCCAGCAGCTGCCGGCACTTGACGCCCACAAATTCCAGGTAGCCGATGTTCGATTCTGTGTTCTTGCAAATAACCAGCGTGTGCTCGGCATCGGCCAGGCCGGTAAGGGGCAGCACGTTGGTTTTGTCCTTCAGTTGCAGCCGGCGCGGCTTGCCATCCACCACGACTTCGAGGTAGTTGTGGTTCTTGCCGTACAGCACCTCATCGTTGATACTCACCTCGCAGGACGGCCCCCGAAAACGCAGCGTGACGTACACGCCCGGCGGCCAGAACCGGGGTTTCTTGGCATCCGAAAAGTCGATGCGGCCCACGTACTGAATGCGCTTGTCGTCAGCCGGATAGAAGATATCATCGGCCCGGCAAAAGGCCGGGAGGGTGCACGACAACAGGAGCGCGAGAAATAGGTTTTTCATCAAGTCGAGGGGGCGGCCGGCGGCCTACCACGTATCGGTGCGGAAGGGCGCGGCCGGCAGGCCCTCCCGGTTATAGAGGTTGCCGTTGGGGTTGTCGGCCCAGTCGTAGCGCACGGCCACCGGGGCTGCTACTTGGGGGCTGTTGAGCACCAGCGTATTGCCTTGCAGCTTGCCTTCGGCCCAATAAAACAGCTTGTCGGCCCCAGCCACGGCAAAGCCGCGCACGCCGCCGGGCTTGGCCGCAGCGCCGCTTTCTCCCCGCAGCTGCAAGCCCGCGCCCGCGGGTTCAAATTCCAGCCGCACGGCACTCCCCTGCACGCTCATCTTTTTCAAGGCTGGCCCTTTCGCTACCACCTGTTTATCGCCGTACGCCACGGAGCGCGCCACCAGCGCCAGCCGATGCCCCACGTCCTGCTTGTTGGCGGGGTGAATGTCGGCGGCATCGCCCAGGTCAATGGCCACGGCCATGCCCGTGCGGGGCAGTGCCAGCGCGGCGGTCTGGGCTTCGCGCAGCCGGGCCCAGTCCGAGTCGGTGGGTTGGGCGTGGGCGGGCTGCCAGTTGGCCAGCTGGACGAACAAGAAGGGCAACTGCTGGCCCCAGCGCTGCCGCCAGTCCTGAATCAGGGCCGGAAACAGGGTGCGGTACTGCGCCGCTCGCCCCACGTTGCTCTCGCCCTGGTACCAGATAATGCCCTTGAGGGTGTACGGAATCAGGGGAGCAATCATGCCATTGAACAAGGCGCTGGGCGTGTTCTGGGGGTCCTTTTCGGGCAAAGCTGGCGCTGGCGTGGCTTGCAGCGCCGCTACTTTCTCGCGGAAATCGGGTTGTTGCAGTAGGGTGCTCCCGCCTACCCAGGCCTCGGCTGGCGTGCCGCCCCAGGGGCTGCTGATGATGCCAATCGGGACGCGGTAGCGCTGGTGCAGGTCGCGGGCGAAGAAGTAGGCCACGGCCGAAAAGCCGGCCGCCGTTTCGGGGGTGCACACCCGCCAGTTGTAGCCCTCCATGGTGGCTTGGGGCTGCGCGGCGGGCTGCTTTTTGACGGTGAACTGCCGGATTTGCGGGAAATTGGCCTGCGCCACTTCCTGCTCCGCGTTTTTTATTAGTGGGTAGGCCCCGGGCTTGGGGGCATTGGGGTCACGCAGCGGCAGCTCCATGTTCGACTGGCCCGACGCCAGCCACACATCACCCACCAGAATGTCATTGATGGTAAGCGTGTTGCTTCCCGCAATGGTCATCACAAACGGCCCGCCGCTGCTGGTTGCCGGCAGCGTGGCCTGCCACCGGCCGTTTGCGGGGGTCACCACCGAAACCTTTTGCTGCCGAAAATCGACGGTAATTTTTTCGCCCGGTTCGGCCCAACCCCAGATGGCTAGCGGCTGGTCGCGTTGCAGCACCATGTGGTCGCCCACCAGAGCGGGCACGCGCACGGCGGCCGTGGCCGCAACTGGGGTCAGCCCCAAAGAAAGCGCAAGCAAGTGTTTTACACGCATGAAGAATGGCAGAAACATGGCCGTAACCGCCGCAAAACGTCCGCCTGGCGCAGCGCCTACTTAGCCGGCGCGCTGATAAACAAACGTTTGCAGATGAGTAAGGTAGGCAGATTGGTAAAGGAGAAAGCTTGTCGCTTTAGGCTTGGGCCGCCGGCAAATTGAAGCTTCTTTTCTTAAGCAGAGATTCTTGTATTCTTGGCCTTGCTAATTGAATCAACCAAGGCAGAGCAACTTGCTAAAACGTATTTGCAAGCTAAATATGCGGCTTTTTTTCTAAACAGCACCCGCTCCCGTGTTTTTGTTGACTGTGCTGGGAGGCCCCCGAACCTTTAACCGAACTATTCAAGTGCTTCTGGGGGCCATGGTCCCTAAGTAGGCCTACAATGAATTCAGCGGCAAAATCACTTTTAGCCGCCTGCCATTCGCTCACACGGCTTGTACATGTGCCGCAGAATTTTATCTGAGGCTGCGCTGCGGCAACGAGCATTTGACAACGTTCAGCGGACCTTTAGCTAAATACAGCGCGAACAACGTCAACATTCTATCTTTGAAAACTCTCATCGAAAGGACGCCCCTGCGCAACTCAAGTCGCGCTTGTAACCGAAAATAATGTATCCGCAAACGTTTGTAAATGCTAAAACCTTTTAGCTTTGCGATGCGCTCTTTTGCCGGCACCTCCGGTGGTCTTACCACGGACTTAGGTGGCTGCGGTAGCTGCGCGGCCCGACAGGTGCATCCACTCTCACGCTTTTACTGAGAAGATGGAAAGCCCTACCGTGAGATGCTGCCCAACTGCGCAGGCAGCCAATGTGGTCCACTCCACGGTTGACGTTTTCTACTCTCGCTTTTCCGCCCTTTGCCCATGTTTGCCTTTCCCAGTTTCGAGAGAAAATCACCCAAAAAAGTAGCCCTGCCGCTGATGCTCGGGGCCGTGCTGCTGGCTGGCGCCTGCCAGCGGGCCGGCGTGGCCACTGCGCCCGCTACCGCCCTTCCCGCAAGCAGCGCAGCAACTCCGGTGGCTGCGCCGCAATGGAGCCCGCGCGTGGCCGCCCTGCTCCAGCAAATGACCCTGGAGGAGAAAATTGGGCAGATGACCCAGCTCACCAACGCCACCATCAACCACACGGGCGAGCAGAAAGACGTGACGCTGGACTCGGCCAAGCTGGTGCCGTTCATCCGGGATTTCCACGTGGGCTCGTTCCTGAACGGCGAGGCCGTGCCGCCGGCGCAGTGGGTAAAATACCTCTCGGCCTTGCAGCGCATTGCCATGCGGGAGTCGCGGCTGCACATCCCCATCATTTATGGCGTCGACCACATGCACGGAGCCAGCTACGTGTCGGGGTCGGCTATTTTTCCGCACAATTTGAACCTGGGCGCCACTTTCAACCCCGTGTTTGCGCAGCAGGAGGCCCGCGCCACGGTCATGGAGTCGGCCGACCTGGGGCACCGCTGGGTGTTTGCGCCGGTGCTGGATTTGGGGGTGAATGTGTACTGGCCGCGCCTCTACGAAACCTACGGCGAGGACCCGCACGTGGCCTCCGTGATGGGCGCCGCCTACGTGAAGGAGCTTCAGGAAAACAAGGACATTTTGCCCGAAAAAGTCGCGGCCTGCGGCAAGCACTTTCTGGGCTACTCGGACCCGCGCAACGGCTGGGACCGCACCAACGCCCTGATTCCCGACCAGCGCTTGCAGGAGTTTTTCCGGCCCTCGTTCCAGGCGGCCATCGACGCGGGCCTGAAGTCCATCATGATTAACTCGGGCGAAGTCAACGGCGAGCCGGTGCATTCGTCGAAGGCCATTCTCACCGATTTGCTGCGCCGCCAAATGGGCTTCAAGGGCGTGGCCGTGACCGACTGGCAGGACATCATCCGGCTGGTGACGATTCAGAAAACCGCCGCCAACGAGAAGGAAGCCACGTTTATGTGCATCGACGCGGGCGTGGACATGGCCATGACGCCGTACAACACCAACTTCTGCCGCATTGTGAAGGAGCTGGTGCAGGAAGGCCGCCTCACGCAGGAGCGCATCAATCTCTCGGCCGGCCGGGTGCTGCAGATGAAGGATGAAATCGGCTTGTTCGACCACCCCATGCCCCGCGCCGACCGTTTCAACCGCATCGGCGACCCCGCGCTGAAGCTGCAGTCGCTGGAAGCCGCCCGGGAGTCGGTGGTCCTGCTGAAGAATGAGAAGAACGCGCTGCCCCTGGCCCCCGCCCGCGTGAAGCGCCTGCTGGTGGTGGGCCCGTCGGCCGACTCGCGCGCCAACCTTGCCGGCGGCTGGACCCTGGCCTGGCAGGGCCGCGCCGAAGAAGCTTACCCGAAAGAGGTACTGACGATTTACATGGCCCTTAAAAAGGAATTCCCAAACGCGCAGGTAGAAACCGTGCCCTACCAAACTGCCGCGGGCAAAGCGGCGTTGCCCAACGTACTGGCCGCCGCCCGCCGGGCCGACGCCGTGGTGCTGGCGCTGGGGGAGCGGCCCTACACCGAAGGCATTGGCAACACCAGCGACCTCACCCTGCCCGACGACCAGCTGCAGCTGGTGCGCACGGCGCAAAGTGCCGGCAAGCCCACGGTGCTCGTCATGGTGGGGGGCCGCCCCAACATCATCCGGGCGGTGGGCGGTCAATCAACGGCCATTCTCTGGGCCGGCCTGCCCGGCTTCGGCGGCGGGCAAGCGGTGGCCGAAATCATCAGCGGGAAGACCAACCCCAGCGGCAAGCTGCCCTTCACCTATCCGCAGTTTGCGGGCCACATCTCCAACTACCACCACGACAACAACGAAAACAGCTTGGAGCTGAGTGACTTTGGGGCGGGGTTTGAAAAGCGCGGCCCGAAGTACCAGGCGGCCATGCTCACGGAGTTTGGCGAGGGGCTGAGCTACAGCAGCTTCCGCTACGACAACCTGCAAATTTCTGACTCGGTTATCAGCAGCACTGGCACGGTGCGCGCCACGGTGCGCGTAACCAACACCAGCCCGCGCGCCGGCAAAGAGGCCGTGCTCTGGTTCCTGACCGATGAGGTGGGCCGCATTACGCGCCCCGTCCGCCTGCTCAAGCATTTCGAGAAGCAGACCTTTCAGCCCGGCGAAACCCGCGAGTTGACCTTCAACATCCAGCCGCGCCCGCACCTCAGCTACCCCGGCCCCGACGGCCAGGCGCGGCTCGAGGACGGCTACTTCACCTTGCGCGTGGGCACGCAGACCAAGCGGTTCCGCTACGCGGGTGGCGCAGCGGCCTCCAACGCTGCTTCCGCGGCTCCCTCCGGCTCGGGCGGGCGTTAAGCCGCCCACCAACCCAGCACTAAATAGCTCCTTCACCTCCCATCCCTGCTTAACCCCATGGCGTCCATCTCCCCTATTTTGGCCAATTCGCCCGCTGCGGCGGACACTGGTACGCAGCCGCGCTACACTACGGCGCTGAGCGCCGTCACCACGCTGTTTTTTCTGTGGGGCTTCATTACTTGTCTGAACGACATCCTGATTCCCTACCTCAAGGCTATTTTTCAGCTGAGCTTCGCGGAGGCCAACCTAATTAACCTGTGTTTTTTTGGGGCGTATTTTCTGGTCAGCATCCCGGCGGGCAAGCTGGTGGCGCGGGTGGGTTACAAGCGCGGCATGCTCATTGGGTTTGCGGTGGCGGCGCTGGGGGCTTACCTGTTTTACCCGGCCGCAGCGCAGCGGGTGTACGGGCTGTTTCTGGGGGCGCTGTTCGTGTTGGCTTCGGGCATCACCATCCTGCAGGTAGCCGCCAACCCCTACGTAGCCATCCTGGGGCCGGCCAAGTCGGCCTCGGCCCGCCTCACCCTCACGCAGGCGTTCAATTCGCTGGGCACCTTCCTGGCGCCGTTGCTGGGCAGCGCCCTCATCCTGAGCAACCTGCCCAAGCTGAACACCGCCGCCAGCGCCGCGACAATCGACGTGACGGCCGTGCAGATTCCGTACCTGGTGATTGGCACCGCGCTGCTGCTTATCAGCCTGATGCTCAGCCGGGTCAACCTCCCGCAGATTGTGCCCGCTACCGAAGCCGTAAGCGCGGTGGACGACCGTTCGACGCGGGCCTGGCACTACCGGCACCTGGTGCTGGGCGTGGTGGGTATTTTCGCCTACGTGGGCGCGGAGGTGGCTATTGGCTCGCACATCGTCAGCTACTTAAGTTTGAGCAGCGTGATGTCAGATATTCTGATTTATGTCAGAAACTTGGCCGCAAACTTAGGCTTGCAAAGATTCATCAATCCGCAAAATACGGAGGAAGCAGCGGGCATCATGGTTTCCTTTTATTGGGGCGCCGCAATGGTTGGTCGTTTTGCCGGCGCTTATCTGCTTCGCAAGTTTTCGCCCGCCAAGCTATTGGCTTTCAATGCCGTAAGCGCCGCCGTCTTGATTCTTATTTCGATTAATACTACGGGCGTTATCGCCATGTGGAGCCTGCTGGCCGTGGGCCTGATGAACTCCATCATGTGGCCCGTGATTTTCCCGCTGGCCCTCTCGGGGCTGGGGCGGCATACCGAGGAAGGCTCGGGCCTGCTGTGCACCGCCGTGGTGGGCGGCGCCCTGGTGCCCATGCTGTTTGGCGTGGTGGCCGACCACAGCGGCCTGCGCCTGGCGCTGTTGCTGCCCGTGCTGTGCTACCTCTACATTGTGTGGTACGGCCTGCGCGGCAGCCGCCATACCGCCGCCGCTTAGCTACGGCATCGTTGCCGAAATCTAGTAGCGCACCCACGCCGGCCGAGGACGCCACTGTTTGTGTGCACGAAGATTTTGGCCGTTAACCTTGACTGCCCGATTCTTTCTCTGCTTTTATGAAACAACAACCTACCGGCCCGCGCCCCTGGCGGCAGTGGCTGGCCGCTACGGGCTTGGCATTGGGCGCTGCGCTGCCCCAGGCCCACGCCCAAGCCATGCTAGAGCCCTGGGGCAATCTGTCCGGCATCCGCGTGCAGGGCCAATTGCTGGAATTTGAAACCAGCCTGCGCACGGTGGGCCTGAACGGCGCCCGCGGCGCTGCCACCGGCAAGGAGCGCCAACGGCCCAAGTACTTCCGCCAGAACGGCCAGCAAGTCGTGACGACAAGGGTCGACAGCGTAGCCTTCACGGAAACGGTAACCGACCTGAAGACCGGCCAAGCCACGGTAGCGGTTTCGCTGGAGGCGCTGGCCAACCGGGCCTTACAAGGCACCTACTTTACCCTGGCCGTGCCCCGCGACCTGTACGCGGCCGGCACCGTAGAATTTCTGGACGCGGCGGGGGCGGTGGTGGCCCGGCAGGCATTGAGCAGCCCACCGCCGGCCGACCCGGTGTCGGCCAGTCGGGTGCGGCTGACTTCGGCCACGCGCCAGGTCGAAATTGCTCTGCCGGAGCCTGCGCCAGTGCAGCTACGGCCAACTGCGGCCGACAGCAAAGCCTTCCAGCTCAACCTGCCCATTCAGCCAGGAAGCCTGCGCAAGGGCCAGACCGCCACGAAAACCTATACTCTAACCGCTACCGGCGAAATCGACCGTGCACCCGTGCAGCTCACGGTGAACCCCGCACAGCCGGGCCGGCCGTGGGATGGGTTCGGCGGCAATTTCCGGCTGCAGAACCCCAGGCACGACCCGCAGGTGATTGACTATTCGCTTAATAACCTGCGCGTGGCCTGGGGCCGCGCCGAGATGCCCTGGCACCTGTGGCAGCCGGAAGTTGCCACTGACCCCACGGCGGCCGCCAAGCAAGGCCAGCTGCATCCGCACGTGAAGGAGTCGATGGAAATGGCGCAGCGCCTGGGCAAATTGGGCATGCCGGTTATCGTGTCAGCGTGGTCGGCGCCGGCCTGGGCCATTGTGGGCAAACGGGCATCGGGCGGTGGGCCGGGCCCGGACGGCGTGTGGGGCAACCCGCTAAATCCGGCCGCCACGGCCGCCAGCTACAAGTCCATTGCCGACTACCTCGTGTACTTGAAGGAGCAGTATGGAGTGGAAGCGGCGATGTTTTCCTTCAACGAGTCCGACCTCGGCATCAACGTCCGTCAGACCGGCCAGGAACACGCCGACCTCATCAAAGGGCTGGGGGCCTATTTTGCCTCGCGCGGCTTGAAAACGAAGCTGTTGCTCGGCGATAACTCCGACGCCACCACTTACCAGTTCATCTACCCCGCCATGCAGGACGCCGCCGCCAAGCCCTACATCGGCGCGGTGTCGTTCCACTCCTGGCGGGGCTGGGATGCCGAAACCCTACAGAAATGGGCCGATGCGGCCACCCAGCTGCAACTCCCTTTGCTGGTGGGCGAAGGCAGCATCGACGCCCAGGCCTGGGGCTACCCGGCCGTGTTTGAAGAAGAAAGCTATGCGCTGGCCGAAATCAAGCTCTACACCCGCTTGCTCAACATTTGCCAGCCGGCGAGCATCCTGCAATGGCAGCTTACATCTGACTACTCGCCGCTGGCCGGTGGTGGCCTCTTCGGCAACAATACGCCGCTGCACCCCACCCAGCGCTTCCACAACCTGAAGCAGCTGGCGGCCACGCCCGCCGGCCTGGCCGCGCTGCCCCTCACCGTCGACCGGCCCAACGTGGTGGGCGCGGCGCTGGGCAATGCCGCGCAGGGTCAATACGCCTTCCACCTGGTGAACGACGGGGCCACTCGCCAAGCCACCATCACCGGCCTGCCACCCAAACTCCGCAAACTCTATTCCTACACCACCGACCGAAACCGAGCCGTGAAACAAGGCCGCCGTGTGAAAGTCAACCGGCAAGGCCAGGCTCGTTTTACTCTCGACGCTGGTAGCTATACCACCTTGGTGAGCGAAGAATTTAAATAAGTGCGGAGAAGAGTATAGAGAAGTCAAACGGTCCTGCTGAGCACTGACGAAGCATCTTTCCCACTTCGGCTGTCATGTTGAGCGTAGCGAAACATCTTCTCACAGCTGAGTGGATGGTTCTGGCTTGATAAGGTCCTTCGCTGCGCTCAGGATGACAGCCGGGGACGGCAGAGGCGCGCTTCGACTCCGTTCAGCAGAACGGCTTCACTGGTGTTAGCGGCTTAGTAGACTGCTTCGGGGTGCCCTTCCCAAAAAAGCTACAACGTGTGGCTGGCTGCTTTTTTTAGTTGCTGGTCTTTCAAGCCAGGGCTTTGGCGCAGTTGAAAGTCGGTTACATTTTTTAAGGTCATCGTTTGGCCGGTGGAGCTTTTCTGCGCCTGGATGTTGTAGAAGTCCGCCCGCTGCACGTCATCGAGCACAAACGCGGGGCGGGCTTCTTTGGAGAGGAAGCTCACCTCGACGCCGCTTATTTTCAGATTCCGGGCGTGGCGGATGTAGAACCCGTAGGCCGACACCGGGCCAAACATGGAAGGTTCCGGGTACTTTTTTTCGGCTTCGGGAATGGTGCGGCTGGCTTGCTCGGGGGTGCCGCCGCCCTGGTAGTACATGCGAATGTTGTCGAGCCGCACGTCGTCGACCGGGTGGCCGGGCACGCCGGCAATGATGGAGGCGTAGTCCGGGTTGGCGTTGTAGACCACCACGTTGCTGATGGAAATGCGGCGCAGCTCCCCCACGGGCACGCCTTCCGGACCGCGCATCCGGGCGCCCAGGTACAGGAAGAAGGGCGAGTTCACGATGTCGCGCATGGTAATGTTGCTGATGGCGACGTCTTCCAGCAGGCCCCCGTCCACGGTTTCCAGCGCCAGCCCGCGGCAGTAGCTGAACACGCAGTTTGAGATGGTGATGTTCTTGAAGCCCCCGTTCGACTCGGTGCCGAACTTGATGCGGCCGGTGGGGTAGCGCTTGTACTCGGCATTTTCGGAGCGCTGGTAGGTGCCGTCGAGGAAAGTGCCTTCGTCGTAGCCGCTCACTTGGCAATTGGTGATGGTCACGTTTTCGGTGGCGCGGGCTTGCCCAAGGGCGAACGTGCTTTTCAGGCAGATGCCGTCGTCGTAGGGCGAATTGACCGAGCAGTTGGAAATGCGCACGTTGCGGCAGCAGTCAATGTCCATGCCGTCGCGGTTGGTGTCAATCTTCAGGTTGTCGATGGTCAGGTTGTCGACGCCCGTGGCCAGAATCGCAAACCAGCCCCCGTGCTGCAGCGTGACGTCCCGAATAATCACGTTGCGGCACCGCAGCAGGCTAATGGCTTTATTGGCCAGTTTGGCGTCCTTCTCCCAGTCTTTCAGCAAGCCCTTGCCCCAAATCTTGCCTGGCCCCAGTATCGAGACGTCGTGCAAATCCTCGCCCCAAATCAGGCCGTCGTGCCAGTGGCTGTGCCCCGAGTCCTGGTACTTGGTGTTCACGGTGGCCTCGGCCTGGTCGTAGACCGCCGCCGCGTTTTCGGCCGTTGCAATGAGCGTAGCCCCCTGCTCAAGGTACAGAGAAATGTTGCTTTTCAACCGAACCGCCCCCGACAGGTAATTACCGGCCGGCAAGTACACCATGCCACCGCCCGCCTTGGCCGCCGCCGCAATGGCCGCATTGATGGCGGGCGAATCCAGCGCTTTGCCGTCGCCCACGGCGCCGTATTGCCGGATGTTGTACACGTTGCTGGCCGCTGCGGGTGTTTGGGCCACGCTGGAAATGGCGCCGCAGCACAACAGTGCCAGTAAGACGCGCCCAAAAAAATACGCAAGACGAAAGAAAGACATGGGAAAGGCTGTATAACAAAAGCCGCCCCCGATGCAGGAAGCGGCCTTTGCGGTGGAGTACATCGATTGGTTCACTTACTTATTTAACACCAACAGCACGGCATCGTGCGCGGGCACGGTGGCGGTAAAGGCTTTCTTGGTGGTGCCCGCGTCCTTCTTGGCCCACACGTTGCGGACCCGGTAGGTGGTCTTCGCCGCGTTGAGCTCTGTCTTGGACAGCTCGTCCACGATGGGTTTCGCTTTCCAATCGAAGGCCACGGGCTGCGGGCGCTTGCTGCGGTTGAGGAAGGTGACGGCCCATTTGCCGTCGGCCAGGGGCTTGAGCCAGGTTTCGACGCTGTCCTTCACCGCGTGCTTGAAGCCCTGCACGCCGAGGCGGTCCTGGTTCACGGCAATGGCTTCTTTGTTGGTCAGGATTTCCACCGTTTCCTTGCTCATTTTCCGCACGTCGTTGCCGGTGATGAGCGGGGCGGCAATCATGGCCCACATGGTGAAGTGGGCGCGGTCTTCGTTCGCGGGCATGCCGTTGCCGACTTCGAGCATGTCGGGGTCGTTCCAGTGGCCGGGGCCGGCGTACTGGCGCAGGCCGTCCTGCTTGTCGAGAATTTGCATCACGCCCCACGAGCGCCACGTGCCGTGTTCTTTCACGCAGTCGAAGCAGTTGTAGATGTCGCCCGTCGTGCGCCAGAGGTGGCCCACGCTTTGGCCCCAGGTCCAGGGCTTATCGTTGCCCCACTCGCAGATGCTGAGCACCACGGGCCGGCCCGCTTGGCGCAAGGCGGCGGTGATGGTCTTGTAGGCGCCCTCGGCCTTGAGGCCTTCGGTGTTGCACCAGTCGTACTTGAGGTAGTCCACGCCCCAGCTGGCGTAGGTCTGCGCGTCCTGGAACTCGTAGCCCCGGCTGCCGGGCCGGCCCCCGCAGGTTTGGGAGCCGGCGTCGGAGTACACCCCGAACTTGAGGCCTTTGGCGTGCACGTAGTCGGCCAGGGCCTTCATGCCGCTCGGGAAGCGTTTGGCGTCGGGCTGGATGAAGCCCTGCGCGTCGCGCTCGCCGTGCCAGCAGTCGTCGATGTTGATATACGTGTAGCCCGCCTCCTTCAGGCCCGAGCTCACCAGCGCGTCGGCCACCTGCTTGATGAGGGCCTCGTCCACGTTGCAGGCGAACTTGTTCCAGCTGTTCCACCCCATGGGCGGCGTCAGGGCCAGCCCTTCGTACTTCTGGTAGTTCTGCTTGTAGTTGTTGCCCTGGCCGACGGCGGGCCCGGCCGCGCCCAGGCCGAGCAAAAGAAAGAGTAGTTTTTTCATGTGTGTTGTGTGGTCCAAAAAACTAAAAAGAGAAGGAGCAGCGCCTGAACTTCAAGCCGCTGCTCCCCATTGAGTAATAAAGTAGTTAGCTCACCTCTGTTCCCTCATCACCCAATAGCTCGTTGAGGCCTTAGCCCTTGGGTACAATGCGGAAGGTGTCGAAGGAAATGTCCGCGTCGAGGGCGCCATCGCCGTGGAACAACAGCCTGAACTCGTGCTGCGTCCGGGAGGGCACCAAGCCCGTGGTCAGCAGGTCGCTCATGTTGATGCGCATCGTGCTCCATTTGCCCCGGGTGTTGATTGGCGACGTGGGCCTCCACAAGTAAGTATTGGGGGTGGTGGCGGCACCGGGGTCGCCGTCAATCGCAATTTTGATGACGTTCGTGTTGAAAGGCTTCAAGGTGTTGTACTCAAACTTCAACACGTAGTTGTTGGGGTTGTTGAGCACGTCCATCGGCAGCACGATGGTGTTGTTGGCAGTGAATTCCGTCCAGGCCCAAGCGCCAATGGCCTTGTTCACCCGCAGAAACGGACCGTCAACCGGCGCCGGCGTGGGGCCCGTGGTGATGAAATCGGTGCCTCCCCACACGCTGCCCCCCGTGGCGTAATTAAATATCACGTTGCGGTTGTCCTTGTAGCGGCCTGGCACGTTGGTTTCCACGCTGTTGGCATCCTGTATTTTCACCGTGTTGCCCGGCGTGGCCGAAGTCGGCACCACGAAGTACACCGAGTCGGCCGTGGTGCGGGTGATGGCCACGGGCGTGCCGTTCCAGAGCACCTTGCCCTTCTCGGGGGTCACGCCGTAGAGGTCGAAGTTCTGGCCCACAACGGCGGCCGTGGTGCCGGGGGCGGCGTACTCGTTGCTCAAACCCCTCACGGTGAGCGGCGGAATGGAGATGGTGTACGCTTTTTCGGCCATGCCCCCCTCCGTGGTCACGGTTATTTTGTTGGTGACGTTTTTGGGAATGGCCCGGGGAATGCGCACCGTGATTTCGGTTGGCGTCACGTACGCGTCGGCCAGCGGCGCTTCCAAATCATTGAAAACGACGCTTTGTACGCTGCAAAAATTATTGCCGCGGATGATAATCCAGTCGGCCAGGTTGCCTTTGGTCAGTACCGTATCGCGCTTTTCAGGCCGCGTCACGTCGGTGATGGAGGGCGCGCCTCCGCACAATTCTTCGGTTTCTTTTTCGCAAGCCGACAGCGCCACGCTGCCCAGCAGCAAGGCGCCAAATCCGAATTTATGTAACTGATTAGTAAGAAGGTTCATGATGCGAGTGGTTAGAGGTGGGTCTCAATGGGGTGCCTGGGCTCGCCCGCGCTGCCTTTAGCAAGCGCGGGCGAGCCGGCGAAGCAGCCTACCAGCCGGGGTTGTTGCCGGCGATGGTTTTGTTGGCGTTGAGCTCCTGCACCGGAATGGGGAAGAGCAGGTGTTTCTGCTGACGCCGCTTGATGACGTTGTTTTCATCGACTTCGATGGCGTTCATCACGGGCAGGTAAATGCCCCAGCGCAGCAAGTCCCAGCGACGGTCACCCTCCAGGGCCAGCTCGCGCCGGCGCTCTTCCAGCACAAAGGAGCGGAACTGCTGCTGGTTGAGCGTAGCCGGCACTTCGGACGCGCCGTTGCGGCGGCGCACCTTATTCACGGCTTCGCGGGCATCGGCCGTGGGGCCGCCGTTGGCCTCGTTAGCGGCTTCGGCGTAAATCAGGAGCACGTCGGGGTAGCGCAGCAGCGGGAAGTTGAAGTTGGCCCGCGTAATGGTGCGGTCGGTCACGGCTTCAAACTTGCGCAAACGCGCTGTGTGGGCGTCGTCCAGGCCGGATTGGTCGGTGGGCAGGTAGCCATACTTGGCCCGTTTGGCCACGGCTTCGGGGCTCATGTCGGTACCTCGCACCACCAGGCTGTCGCGCAAGGGGTAGTAGTGAGTCCCGCCCCACATCTTCCAGCGGTGCAGCACGCCTTCGGTGATGCGCTGGTCGTTGGGCTCGAAGAGGTTGTACCAATGATTGGACGCGGCAATCCAGCCGCCTTCTATCTCGCCGTTGGTGGTGATGCGCCCAATGCGGAACAGGGACATCTCGTTGCCGAATGCCGGGTCGTTTGAAATGGTTTGCAGCGACCAAATGTGCTCACCTTTGTTTTGGTTGGCCACCGTCCACACCTCAGCGTGCGACGGGAACAGTTGATACTCGTTGCTGCTCATTACCTCCTGGGCCTTGTCTCGGGCCAGCTTGAAGTAATCGGCCGAGTTCAACCCTTGCAATCCGGCTACCACCGTCTTGTTGTAGGTGGTAGGGGTGGGCGCCAGCACCACTTTCCGGCCGCCCACCAGGGCGAAGGGTTTGCCTCCCAGCACGGTCACCTGCCCGCTGGCCAATGAGCCCGAGGCCATGGTTACGTACACCTTGGCTAGCAAGCTGCTAGCCACCGTTTTGGTGATGCGGCCCGACTGGTACGGCCCGAGGTTGGCTTCGGCTGTTTGCAAGTCTTCTATCACACGGGCGTACACGTCTTTCAGGGGCTGGCGCGGCTGCTGCGGGTTCTCGCCGTCGGTGATGGCCTTTGTCAAAACCGGCACGTCGCCGTAGGCTCGTGCCAGCAAGAAGTAGGCCCAACCGCGCAGAAAGTACAGCTGACCCAGCGCGGCTTTCTTCGTGGCTTCGTCCATGGACATAGCCTCGATTCGCGGAATGGCGAAGTTGCAGCGGTGAATCAGGATGTAAGGTCCATTCCAAGCGTAGTTGATGCCCCAATAGCTCTGGAAGTTGCCAGCCCCTACGTCGCCGTAGGCCCAACTCGGGCCCGTGCTGTCATCAGAATCGTAATCCCACAGGTTCGGAAAGGGTCCATAGCGGAACATGGGGTCCGACACTATCGTGTTTAAGGCACCGTTGACGTAGGAGTTGGCGTCCGTAATCTGGTCGGGGCTTACGGCATCTAATGGCGTTTCGGTGAGAAAATCCTTACAAGAAGAGGTAGCGAACGAAGCAGCCACCAGCAGGGCGAAGATTTTTATCTTTTTCATATTGAATGCGGTGGGAGAAGATTAGAAGGCGGCGCGAAGACCTAGGGTCACCGTGCGGCTGTTGGGGTAGGAATTCATGTCGACCCCGCGACGCGAGGCGTCGTTGCCGAAGGCGTTCACGTCCGGGTCGAACCAGCTGTATTTAGTCCAAGTCAACACGTTGCTCATGCTGGCGTATATGTTCACTGACTCGATGAAACTTACCGGCTTCTTGAAGAGGTAGCCGATGTTGATGTTTTTCAGGCGCACGTAGGAGCCATCTTCAATTAGGCGGTCCGACATGCGGAGTTGGCGCGTATCGGCGGCCAGGGCCTTAGGCCAAGTGGCGGTAGCGGCGGTTTCGGGCGTCCAGCGGCCGTCGTACACGAACTGCGGCAGGTTGGCCACCACGCCCATCCGAATTTGGTAGAGGTTGGTATTCACGATGTCGTTGCCCTGCACACCTTGGAAAAACACACTGGCCGTGAAGTTGCCGTAGCTGAAGTTGTTGGTCACGCCGAAGGTGTAATCCGGGTTCACGTTGCCAATAATCTGGCGGTCCTTCGGGCCGAGGGCCGTAGGGTCACCGTCAAAGTCTTTATACTTGATTTCGCCAATCATCATGCGTTGTACAGCTTCGGTCTTCCCGGCATGCTGGGGGTCGGCTTTTACTTCGGCCAGGTTATCGTAGAAGCCATCTTCGACATAGCCGTACACTGTGCCGATGGGCTGGCCGTTGCGTTGCAGAAAGAACTCATCGGCGTTGAAGTACAGGCGGGGAGCAAACTGGTCGCCGTTAAGTTCGAGAATCTTGTTGCGGTTGAAGGAGATATTGGCGTTCACGTCCCATTTGAAGCGGGGCGTGGTGAGCACGGCGCCGTTGGCCGAAACTTCGATGCCTCGGTTTTCCACCACTCCCGTGTTCACCAATTTGGTGGCAAACGCCGTGCTGGGCGGCGTACCTACTTCTTGCAGCAGGTCGATTGTCTTCTTATAGTAGGCATCTACCGTCACGTTGAAGCGGTTCTGCATAAAGCCCATGTCTATGCCTACGTTCGCTTGGTTAGTCGTTTCCCAGCGCAGGTCCGTATCAGCCGGCCCGCGCCAAGTGTAATCGGCATATCCGGGTTGGAGCACGCCCGCCGCCGGGTAGGGAGCAAAGTTGAATAAGGACAGTGTGCGCAGCGAGCCGATGCCCTGGTTGCCGGTCTGTCCATAGCCTCCCCGGAATTTGAGAGTGCTGAATAGGTTCAGGTCCTGCACAAAGGCTTCATCAGAGGCGTTCCAAGCTAAACCAAACGAGGCAAAATTGGCCCACTTGTTCCGGGGAGCAAACTTGCTGCTGCCGTCTCGGCGGAACGAGGCGGTGGCCAGATAGCGGCCTTTGTAACCATAGTTTACGCGGCCCAGAAAGGACGCCAATGCGTTTTCAACGCGGCCACTGGTAAGTTGCTTCTGGTCAAGGCCAGCGGCCAAGTTGTTGTTTTGCAGGATGTCGTCCGGGAAGTTTTGCACCGACACGCCTTGGTAGGATGAGTAGCCAGTTTCGCGTGTTGCGGCGACCACTGCGCTCACGCTGTGGTCTTGAGCAAATGTGCGGTTAAAGCTTAGGATGGATTCCAGCGTGATGCCGCGCCAAGTGTTTTCGTTCACCGAAGCAAAGCCGTTGCGCGGGCTACGACCTTCCTGCAAGCGACGGCTGTAGTACACTTCCCGGTTGTTGTAGTTGTAGTTGACGCCCAAGTTCTGTTTAAAACTCAAGTAGTCCGTGAAATTCAGCTGCAAGTACGAGGCAGAATAGATGCTCGTGGAAGCCGTCTTGTCTTTGGCCAGTTGGGTGTACAGCGCTGGGTTGGCGGCGGCATACCACGAAATGTTGTTTTCGCGGGCCTGCTGGTTGGGGTCCGACACCGGGTAGGTGGCCGGAAACGTCAGCGCCGAGCTGATGATGCTGGACTCGTTGCCGGCTGAGTTGGTCTTGCTAAGGTTGTAATTGCTGAACGTAATGTTGTTGTTGCTGCCGATTTCCACCCATTTGTGAATTTTACGGGCAATGTTAGCCTGCAAGCCATAGCGCGTGAAAGCCGAATTGGTAATGATTCCTTCCTGGTCGAGCATGTTGCCCGAGAGCGAGTACGTGCCTTTTTCGTTGCCCCCCGACATGCGTAGGGTATAGTCTTTAGTTAACGCACGCCGAAAAATCTCGTCTTGCCAGTTCGTGCCTTTGAACCCTTCGGGCAACGACGTGCCGGCGGGCAAGCCGTTTAGAAAATCCTCGGGGGCGGGCCGGTACGTAGTCAGACCAGTAGTTTGGTCCACGCCCGAAGTACCTGGAAACGGGGCTGTGGTTGGGGTGACGCCGTTGTAAGTGATGTTGTTTTGGTAGGCCTCGTTTTGAAATAAGGCGTAGGTATAAGCATCCAACACCTTCATCCGCTTGGACACTTCCGCCAAGCTGGTGTTGGCCACAAGCTCAATGCGGTCCTGGCCAGCCTTGCCTTTCTTGGTCGTAATCATCACAACACCGTTGGCTCCGCGCGAGCCGTAGATGGCCGTGGCCGAGGCGTCCTTCAGCACCTCAATCGATTCAATGTCCTGAGGATTGATATAGGACAGCGCATTGGTGGATTGGCGCTGGGCTTCCGAGGACCCACTTGTAGGCGCCGGTGAGGTAAAAGGAATACCATCGATGACATACAGTGGCTCGGTGCCACTGGCAAACGAGTTGGCCCCGCGGATGGTGAGGCTGATGCCGGCCCCTGGGGCTCCGTCGCTGCGGTTCACCGTTACGCCGGCCACTTGGCCCTGCAAGCCCTGGTTGATGCTGGTCGGGATGGTTTTGAGGATGTCGTCCGTTTTTACGGTGGCAATGGCTCCCGTCACGTCGCTGCGCTTCTGGGTGCCGTAGCCCACTACCACAACCTCTTCCAGGGCTTTGGCATCGGCCCCTAGCTTGGGCGAGATGGTCGACTGGCCTTTTACCGCTATTTCCTCGGCTTTGAATCCCACAAAGGAGAACACCAGCGTCGCGTTGTCGTTGGCAACAGACAGGCTGTACGTGCCGTCAATGTTGGTAATGGTGCCGTTGGTGGTGCCTTTTTCGCTGATGCTGACGCCGGGCAGGCCTTCGCCATTTTTGGCATCAGTCACTTTTCCACTCACGGCAACCTGAGCAAAAACTGCTGCCGGCCATAACGCCAAGGCAAGCAGGAAACATGTCAGTAAGAAATTTTTCATACAAAATGAGGATGAAATGAAAAGGTGCTACATCCTCCGGGCTCGGTGGTCGTAGCGGTGCAGTATTCCTGAAAAGGCCAGGTTATTTGTTGCTAGCAGGCAGCCAGAGTGCACATGCCTGTAGGCTTTAACTGGCGCGACAAGCCGCCCGTGGCGACTGGCGAGCGAACGGTTCCAGGCCATGCGCCGGAGAGAATTTGAGTGCTCATGATTGGTGGGGATTGGGGGTTGAAAGGTGACTAAATAACAGCGAGTGAGTAGCTGTAATTTACCTAATCGTTTGCGGAACTAATCTGAGTTCACTAAAAGGTTTTAGTGAGACATCACTAGAGAGCTTAAGCTAAATTCAAGTGAATTATCAGAAATCGTTTGCGGTTGCAAGATATAAAACTAAAACGTTTTAGCAAATCTCCACAATATGAAAGCATTTGGGGATTTAGACTATTTAACCTTGAATAAATTCTCTTGTCCATTCTGATGAATGGAATTGTTATCGCATTAACGACTCATTTAATATATACTACTGACATACAGCGATTTATATCAGACGCTCCGCAACTACTAGAAAGCATGTGACGCACAGTAGCACCCTTACTGTAGCAACTATTCGGCGGTTTTCAGGATGGCAAACAGTGCCCGATTTGGTTTAATGGCTATCGGAATATGATAAAATAGTATCGGTGTTAAATGCAATAATTTTCAACCTTTTTCTTGGCAGAAGAGTAGGCCATTGTTGGTGCCTTTTCGGCGGGCAGTAACCGGCACAAAAGCAGTTGGTGTTCGAAGGCCAACGTCGGCTTCACAGCGTGAATCGAGGGTTGAATTCGCGCTAGTTTTTGCTTCTCGCGGGCAGTGCGGGCGGCGTCACCCGCGCCAGCCGGCCCAACACTTCCAGGCAGGCGCGACTGTTGTGGTAAGGGCATTTCCAAAACCCGGCTTTGTCCTCATCGGCAATGGGTTCGAGCGCCTCGGTCACGCCCCAACGCCATTCGCCGCCCTCGTAGTCGAGGATGTGCTCACGAGTAAATTCCCAAACGGCCCAGAAGTAGTCGTAGAAGCGGTTGTTACCGCTGAGCTGGTAAGCATTGAGGAAACCCACCATGGCTTCGGCCTGCACCCACCAGTGCTTGTCGCGGCTCCAGTGCTGGGTGGTCGGCTCAAACTCGTAGTTCAGGCCGCCGGTATCGTCAAGGCCTTGCGCGGAAGCGGTGGCCATGTCAACGGCCACTTGCCGAAACCGGTCGATGCTTTCCTCGTCGCCGAGCACTTCGGCGGCTTCGAGCAGCAGCCAGGCCGCCTCGATGTCGTGGCCGAAGGAAATGGCGGTGGATTTGGGCTCCCAGTTCTCGGCCAGGAACAAGTGCAAGTGCTGGGTGGCGGGGTCGACAATGTGCGTCAGGAATACTTCCAGCAGCTCCTGAATCTGGGCGCGCAGGCGGGCGTCGGGCCAGTGCCGGTACAGGTTGGTGTAGGCCTCCAGCACGTGGAGGTGGGTGTTCATGGTCTTTTTCTCGTTGGCGTCCTTATCGCTCAGGCGCAGGTCGGCCAGGGGGCTCCAGTCGCGGGCCAGGGCTTCGAGGTAGCCGCCGTGCTCCTGGTCGAAGCTGTGGGCTTCGATGCTGTGAAACAGGTGCTGGGCGTGCTGCAAAGCCGGCGCGTGTCCGCTGGCCGCGTAGTACTCGCTCAGCCCGTAAATGGCAAAGGCCAGGGCGTATATCTGCTTTTTGGTATCCAGGGGCTGGCCCTGGTGGTTCACTGACCAAAATACGCCGCCGTGCTCGCGGTCGAGGAAATGCTGCACCAAATAGTCGTAGGCGCGGGTAGCCAGCGCCAGCAGCTCGGGCCGCGGCTGGTGGCGGTGGGCCGCCGAAAACGTCCACAGGATGCGGGCGTTGAGGACCGCGCCCTTGGGGGCGTGCGCCACCACTTCGTTGGCCTCGGTGATTTGCCCGTGGAAGCCGCCGTACTGCTCATCGGGCACACGGGTGCCCCAATACGCAAGTATCCGGTCGAGCTCCTGCTGAAATAGAAGGCTGAGCTGCTGCATGGGTGGCCAACGAGGGTTAGTGGAGGGTGCCTGCAGCGGCCAGCACCGGCGCCACGGGCTCGGGGGCTTTGTTGTGGTCAATCAAGGCCACGATGGCTTCGGCCGAGGTGCGCGAGCTAAACCCGTCGGCGGGGGTGTGCTGCACGTAGTCGAGCAGCTGCTCGATGGTGGACGTGGCCACGTGCACGCGCGTGTCGGAGGAAGCGTAGTAGATGAATACCTGCCCGTCGTCGTCCGCAATCCAGCCGTTGCAAAACAGCACGTTCGAAACGTCGCCCACGCGCTCCTCCCCTTCCGGGGCCAGGAAATAGCCGCTGGGCTTGTGCGTGATGCGGGTCAGGTCGTGCAGGTCGGTGAGGAACAGGTAGAGCACGTAGCGCAGGCCGGCGGCGGTGTTGCGCACGCCGTGGGCCAGGTGCAGCCAGCCCAGCGGGGTCTTGAGCGGCGTGGGGCCCTGGCCGTTTTTGGCCTCGTACACGGTGTGGTAGCGCTTGCGGTCAATGAGCACCTCCTCCCCTATTTCGGCGTGCTCGATGGAGGCCGACAAGCCAAAGCCGATGCCACCGCCCGAGCCGGCTTCGATAAAGCCGTCCTGCGGGCGGGTGTAGAAAGCGTATTGCCCGTGCACAAATTCCGGGTGCAGCACCACGTTGCGCTGCTGGGCCGAGCGGGTTTTCAGGTCGGCCAGGCGCTCCCAGCTCACCAGGTCCTTGGTGCGAGCGATGCCGCAGCGGGCCACGGCGGCCGATTGGTCGGCGTCGGACGCGGAGAGGTCGCGGCGCTCGGTGCAAAAGGTGCCGTAAATCCAGCCGTCCTCGTGCTGGGTCAGGCGCATGTCGTAGATGTTGGTGTCGGGCTCCGCCGTTTCGGGCATCACGATGGGGTACTCCCAGAAGCGGAAGTTATCGAGGCCGTTGGCGCTTTCGGCCACGGCGAAGAACGACTTGCGGTCGGCGCTTTCCACGCGGCCCACCAGCACGTACTTGCCCCGCCACTTGATGGCGCCGGCGTTGAGCACGGCGTTGATGCCGAGGCGCTCCATCAGGAAGGGGTTGGTTTCCGGGTGCAGGTCGTAGCGCCAGGCCAAGGGAGCGTGCGCGGCCGTGAGCACCGGGAACTGGTGCCGGACGTAGACGCCGTTGCCCAGCGCTTCTGGCTGGTTGGGACGGGCTAGCAGGGTCTCGTGGGCCGTTTGCAGGGCACGGAGGCGGGTTTCAAAGGCATGATGCGTCATGAGCGTACTTGAGGAAAGGCACCCTGATAGAGCAGGTATAGTGGCTAAAGAGTAGTGGGGAAAGCAGAAGGATTGGCAGGCCCCGGCAGCGGAAAGCAGAAGCGAGGCCCCGCGGACACTGGGCTGCAAACACTGAAAAACTGGCCCGCCAAGACTCCCATCAACGGCGGACCAGTAGCCAGCAGAGCGTTGTCCAAGACTCTACTGGCACTTATCCGGCGGCACTCACCTTCCGCCGGGGTATTTTTTCAGCTAATTGGGTAAATTGAAAATTTGGGTTGGTGGCCGGAACGGGCGGCTAATACTCGGACAGCCGGTCCCACCAGGTTTTTTTGAGAATGGCGATGACCACGGCCAGGATGGCCACCGTGACCAGCAGCGGCAGCTTCTGCATCAGTATTAGGTACATGGGCAGGATGGTGAGGCACAGCTGGGCGATGATGCCCAGCACCACGTTGAACATGTTGAGCCGGAAATTGCGGTTGGGCTGGAAGGCCGGGTCTTCGGCCTGCACGGCGGCCAGCACCGGGCCCCAGAAACCCCAGGGCCGGACGTTCTTGTAAAAGGCGTGCAGCACGGCCGGGTCGGTGGGCGGGGCCAGGTAAGTGCCGAGCACCGAGCCGGCCAGGGAAATGCCAAACAGCAGCGGAAACCAGTACAGCAGCTGGTTGCCGGGAATGAAAAAGCCGAAAATTCCGGCCGCCACAATGCCCGCGCTCATGCCCACGAAAAAGCCCATGGCGTTGAACCGCCACCAGTGCCACTTGAGCATGTTGGCCGCGATGTAGCCGCCGTAAAGAGCCGACACGATGAACTGCAGCACCGTGTTCACGTCCTTGGCCAGGAAACCCAGGGCCACGCCCACGGCCACCACCAACACGCCCACCAGGTAGTTCATGGAGATGATGCGCCGGGTGGGCGCGTGGGGGTTGATGTACTTGAGGTAGATGTCGTTGACGATGTAGGCCTGGGCCGCGTTCACGGTGCCGCTGAACGTGCCCATGAACGCCCCCAGCAGGCCGGTGAGCACCAGCCCCATTAGCCCGGTGGGCAGGAAGTTGTTGATGGCCAGCGGCAGGATGCGCTCGAAATCGATGCTCCCGTCGGGCGCTTTCAGGTTCATCTGGCGGTAGTAAAGCAGGCCCAGCACCGTGAGGCCGATGATGAGCGAGTAGCGAATGGGCAGCAGAATGATGGACACAAAGCCGCTCATCTTGCTGGCCTCCTCGGGCGAGCGGGTCGAGAGGATTTTCTGCATGTCGTAGTTCGGCGCCGGGCCGGCCAACGAGGCGAAAACGCCCTTGAAGGCCATCATCATGAAGAAAATGCCGAAGAGGGAATAGCCGTCGCTGGCAATCTTGCTGTTGACTTCCGGAATCAGGCGCGACCAGTCCAGCCCCAGGCGCCAGCCGAAGAAGGGGTTGAACCAGCCCTCGGGCACGGCCAGCTGCTTGCCCTGCAGGTTGATGAAGGCAATGGTGGCGATGGCAAAGCAGGCCACCGTCATGATGGCGTACTTAATCAGGTCGCCAAGAACGATGCTGTGCATGCCCCCGATAATGGAGTAGAACATGGCAAAGAGCGTGAACACGATGCCGTACACGTGCGGCACGTACTGCGGGGCCACCGCAAACGGCACGTACCCCTTCACCAACTCCCAGGGAATGAATATTTCCATGAACTTGCCCAGCCCCACGAAGCCGTAGGCCAGGAACCCGAGGCAGCTGAACAGGGCAAACGCGATGACCACCTGGTGCGAAGCCCACACGCCCGGGCCCTTCTGGCCGAAGCGGGTGGCCAGCCATTCGGCGCCGGTGGCGGCGTTGGAGCGGCGTAGCCAGCGCGAGAGGTACATCATCAGAAACACTTGGTTGAACACGGGCCAGAGCCAGGGAATCCAGATGCTCTTCATGCCGTAGGCGAAGCACAAGCTCACCATCCACATGGTGCCGCTGATGTCGAACATGTCGGAGGCGTCGCTCAGGCCCAGCTTGTACCAGGGCAGGGTGCGCCCGCCCAGCATGTAGCTATCCTTGTCTTCGCGGGCCTTCTTGCTGTAGTACACGCCGATGCCGACGGTCGCCAATAAGTAAGCTGAGATGATAAGGAAGTCGAGCAGGCGTAATTTCATGGACGGGAATAAGGGCGACTAGCGAAGCGGCGGATGAAAGAGAGCGTAGAAGTAGGTCAGGGTAATCGATTGCACACCGTAGCAGTGGCCTGAGGCGCTGCTGGGCACAGCAGGAGCTACTTGCTGTAGATATTCAGGGGAGCGAGCCGGTTTTGGAACAGCACCCGGGGGTTGCTGTAAAACTGCTTGAAATCTTCGGCGTTGGCGTGGCCGGGAAAGGGCACGTAGTAGTGGTCGGGGCGGCCGTTGCGCCACACCAGCACGTAAGACAAGTTGTACTTGCTGAGCGTGGGCAGGAGCGTTTGGGTCCACCAGTTGGCATCGGGCAGGCGCTCGTAGCCGGTTTCGGTGAGGGCCGCCACCTTGCGGTGCTCCGTGGCAATCTCCATCAACAAGGGCAATTGGCGGTCTAGCTCCCGTTGGTACTTGGCAATATCCTTGGAGCAGTAAGTGTCGAAGCCCACGATGTCCACGTACTCGTCGCCGGGGTAGCGCTCCAGGTAGTGCTCCTTGGAGGTGAACGACGAGGCGGAATAGGCTAGCAGCAGGTTGTGCACCTTTTTGGTGTTACGAAGGTAGTCGGCCGTGAAGCGCCACAGGGCCTTGTATTCGTCGGCCGTGCAGTTT
The DNA here is from genome assembly GCF_036388155.1 of Hymenobacter sp. Classification (NCBI taxonomy): domain Bacteria; kingdom Pseudomonadati; phylum Bacteroidota; class Cytophagia; order Cytophagales; family Hymenobacteraceae; genus Hymenobacter; species Hymenobacter sp. The sequence goes on from NZ_DASVSI010000065.1 coordinate 65,806, forward strand.
TTCTGACCCCACCAAAACCAGCTGCCCGTGTGCTCGTGAAAAGGCCGAAACACCACCGGCACCTTGGAAAAACCGCTGTTGAAGCTGCGCAGGTACTTGGCCATCCGGTCGAGGTAGGTCAGGTACTGAGCGTGGTAGGGCCCGCCGGGCAAAATCTTGCTGATGGTGTTGGTGGAGTCCCAGGCCGTGCGGCCGTTGGTGGGGTTGTTTAGGTGCCAGCTGATGGTGTTGACACCGCCGCGCTTGTACACGGCCTTCACGTACTGCCGAATTTTGGCGAAGGGCACGGCGTCGAGGTTGCGGGCGCTGTCCAGCTCCAAATGGCCCAGCTCCCAGCCGTACACGGCCGGGTCGGAGCCGGTCACGCTTTTCGCGTCCGAGCGGTTGGCATCGCCCACCCAGCGCCGGCCGTTGTCGATGCCGTAGGCCAGGGCGTCTTGGTGGCCGAACATGATGTTGGTGCGCGCCATGCGCTCCAGATTGCGGAAGAGGTGCGCGGTTTTGCGGGTCGCCTTGGGGTCGGAAGGCCGCACCTCGGCCGTCTGCGCCGCGGCGGTCCCACCAGCCAATCCCAGCAGCGCCACCAGAAAAAATGAGCGTAACCGCATATTATTCGAGGGGTTTGCCAAAAGATGTAATCAGCTTACAGAGCGACTTGCCGGAGGTGCCTACTGAGTTCCGGCCCTGCGCTGCCCTACTACGGCTACTCGTGTAGGTACCGCCGGCTTTCCAGAGCACCTTGCCTTGAGTAGCCAGCAGAGCGCCGCACCCGCAATGGCCTCCGCGGAAGCCAGAAGCCCCACCGCGGGGCGTGAACTGCGGCCCCGTAACGCGCAAAAAGCCCGCCTGGGCAACGCCGGGCACGCTTCCAAGCAGGAGCAGCAACATCAAGCAGGTGAGGTTCATAAAAAGAATGCGAGGCGCCGGGGGCCATGAGGCAAATGAGGTGGGCCGTGCAGTAGCCGCCAAGCAAAGAAGAATTCCCGCGCCGCCCGTGCCGGGCAATGTCCCACCAACGTCAGGCAACAGGCAGCGCAGGTTTTCTTCAATAGTCAAGTCGTGTTAGACATGTTCAGTAAACAACGGTGTTGAGCAAGGCCTTCCGGGTGGCTCACCGCTCGGACCCGCTACCAGTTGGCCGGTTCAAAGGCTCACGAGTGGCAGTTGCTCAAGGCTAACCAGCCGAGGTGTTAGGCGGCGTGCCACAGCTTGGCTAGGGTGTTCTTGTTGGGATGATATTTCGAATAGGAATCAGATAGTCAAAATTACCCTCTTGCCGACTTTCCTATTAATGCTTTTTTACCATTCTCTTGTATTGGTTTAACGGGCACACAGCCACGTTTCTTCAAAATAGGCCTTGAACATAGTTTAATTCAATCTAGCAGACGCTATTTTGCGTACTTGCCAGCAATACTTTTTTACCAATAATCAGTACCTTTCGCTCGTCTCTCAGCCCCCTGTTATGCCTCAGACCCTGATGCGGGAGATTACTCCCCTCACCCAGAGCGACTGCTTTACTCTGTTTTCGCGCAGCAAAAAGGAGTTCAACTTCCCGCTGCACTACCACGAAGAGTACGAGCTCAATCTCATCATCAACGCGCCCGGCGCCAAGCGCATCGTGGGCGACCACCTCGAAGCCATCGAGGACCTGGAACTGGTGCTGGTGGGCCCCAACCTGGGCCACGCCTGGTTTACGCACCAGTGCGTGAGCCAGGAAATATTGGAGGTCACCATTCAGTTTCACAAAGACCTGCTCGAGGACCGGTTCCTGCGCCGCAACCAGCTGAGCTTCATTCGCAAGATGTTTGAGAATGCCCAACGCGGTATTCTCTTCTCGCGCGACACGGTGGAGCGCCTGCGCGGCCGCATCATGTCGCTGGAGCAGAAAACGGGGTTTGATTCGGTACTGGAACTGCTTTCCATCCTGCACGACCTGTCCACGTCGCGCAACATGCGCATCCTCTCCGACCCCAGCTTCAACAACGAGCAGTTCAACTACAACAGCCGCCGGATTGAGAAGGTATTTGAGTACCTCAACGCCAACTACAGCCGCCAAATCACGCTGGCCGAAGTAGCCAAGCTGGCCAACATGCCGGAAGTGTCGTTCAGCCGCTTTATCAAAAAGCGCATCGGCAGCACCTTCATCGACAGCCTCAACGAAATTCGGCTGGGCCACGCCACGCGCATGCTCATCGACACCACGCACAACGTGGCCGAAGTGGCCTACAAGTGCGGTTTCAACAACATCTCCAACTTCAACCGCATTTTCAAGAAGAAGAAGGGCTGCACGCCCAAGGAATTCCGCCAGAGCTTTTCCGGCACGCGCATTTTCATTTAACTACGCAGCAACCAGGCCCGCCGCTCGCCTCACCAGCGCCGGCTCATTTCGATAGCCGCTTGGGCACGTCCTCGACTCCCAGTACGCGGGGCGAGGCATAATTCCGCTTGATTTCCTCTTCGCTGTTCGCTTTGAACAGCATCTCGCCCCACGACATAAACCACACGTAGGGCTGCTGCTGGAGCTGCTCGGGCGGCACCAGCTGGCTGTGTTCCGACAGGCCCATGGGCTTGCCGGCAGCCAGGCGGTTCATGGCCTCGTACCAGCGCTGCGGGTAAGTTGCGTTGGCGCTGTCCTTGCGCGGGTAGATGTCCGTGCCCAGCAAGTCGACTTTGTCGCGGCCGGGGAAAAAGTTTTCCACGCCGGGGTTGAGCTTGTCGGGCGTCCAGGCCCAGAGCAGGTTGTTGAGGCGATGGTGCTCGGTGTAGTAGGTGTACAGCTGCTGCCAGAGCGCCAGGTAGCCTTGCGCGCCGGGCCGCCCGCCCCACCAAAACCAGTTCCCGTTCATTTCGTGGTAGGGCCGGAAGATGACCGGAATGTGCGCCGCCTGCAGCTGCTCCGGGTGGCCGGCGAGTAGGTCCATCTGGGCCGCCCACTTCTGGTAGAGCGGCGTGCCGGGCGTGAGCAGCTCCTGCCACTGCGCGTCGGTGAGCTTGCTGATGATGCCGCCCTGAAAATCGCAGGGTTCCCCGATGACCGGGTTGGCCTGGTGGTAGCTCAGCACGATGATGGCGCCGCGGGCGTGCTGCCGCTTGATTTCGGGCACCAGCAGCGGCCGGTACTTGATGTTGTCGATGTCGTGGGTGGAGTCGGCAAAGCCAAAATCGCCGCCCCAAATGGCCGGGTACTTGCCCGTCAGCTGCTGCACGCGCTCGGTGGGAAGCGACATTTTGCCCAGCACGTTGTGCATGCCCGAAAGCGTCTTCTTGCCCTTGATTTTGTAGAGGTACTTCAGCAGCTGTCGGGCCTCCGGCGTTGCGCGCGGGTTGATGGGCCGGCGCTGCGCGAAACTGCCCACGCTGATGAGCAAGCAAGCCGCCAGCAGCGCGAGCCGCCGCGTGCGCAACAAGGCACCTCGGCCGTAGAAGAGAATGGGCATAAGCATCAATGGATTGATAGAACGGTTTTCTGAGCAACTTTTTCCACCGCCCGCTGCGGCAACTTGTATCGCCACAAACGGCCCGCACGGCCCGGCCGGAAAGGCCAAAAGCTGTACGAGCCCTTCGGTGAAGGAAGTAGCGCAGAACAGGCTTGCACGGTCGCCAGCTGGAACTTTGCCGCAGCTTAGAGCGCTTTTCAGGTTGGGGTACAGGTTTCGTGCGCCCGGTGTAGAGACGCAACATCTTGCGTCTCGGCGTTGAACGATGCCCCCCCAACGACACCCAAACGGCGCGGACGACGAGACGCAAGATGTTGCGTCTCTACACCGGGCGCACCGACCCCGAAACCGCTCTAAAAGGTTAAGCGTCGATACTCGGCAGGGGCCGCAGGCCTTTGGAATGGCAGGCAACGGGTGCCGATGCGACCGGTACTACGCTACCGCGCCACTGAGCTGTTGAGGCAAGCCTAAAGCCAGGACTTCCACAACTGCCTGAAGCAGAAAAACCGGCCTCAGTAATGCCAGAAAGCACTTCCGAGGCCGGTTTTCTACCAATGTTTTACTAGCTGCTCAGGCTAGTTGTAGCCGGGATTCTGAACAATTCCCCAGGTCTGGGTATCCTGCAATTCAATGGGCAGCAGGGGAATGGGGTTTACTACCCCCGTCGTGATGCTGCGGGCACGGGCGCGAGCGGCCACATCGGGCGACAAGATGCTAAAGTAGCGGCCCGTGCGAACCAAATCCCAGAAGCGCAGCGACTCCCCACCAAACTCTACGCGGCGCTCGTGCCAGATGGCATTGAGTAGCGCTTGTCCCGAGAGACTAGCCGACAGGTCGGGCAGCGTACCAGCAGGCGTGTTGGCGGGGGCGTAGGCCGTGGAGCCTACCGTAGTGCCCGGAGGCCGGGTAGACATGCGGGCGCGGGCGCGCACCTGGTTTACCAAAGTTACTGCCTCACCATTTCTGCTGAGTTGGGCGGCGGCTTCAGCCTTCATGAGTAGAATGTCAGCGTAGCGTAGCTTGCGCAGGTTTTGGCCCGCTGACTGTGGAGAAGGAGGCGCCGTAATGGCCACTTTGCGGTTAAGGTAACCAGTCGCGCTGAAAGCGGGTTGTATACGATTTACCACACCTAGTACCACATCCCCATCTTTGAAAATAGTTACCTCCCGGCGCGGGTCATTGGCCTCAAACTCATCGTACAGGCTCTGGGTTGGGTTATTGAAACCATAGCCAAAACCGTAGCCAGCAAATTCGCGATTGCCTTGGAATACATTGCTAGTAGTACCCGTCGAGATGGGGCCGTAGCTATCGTTGGAGTTAGCGAACTGAACCTCAAACACCGACTCGCTGCTGTTTTCGCCAATTTCCTGGTGAATAGCGGCGTAGTTGGGCAGCAGGGTGTACTGGTTCGACGTGGTAACGGTGTTCGTCAGGTCGTATACTTCCTGCCAGGTGTGGTTATTGGTGTTGTCAGTACCGAGCTGGTACATGATAACGCGGGCCAGGTAGCCATTGGCAGCTCCTTTGGTAGCGCGACCTGCGTCGGCGGCGGCATAAGCCCCTTTTTCTGGCAGCACTGCGGCGGCGGCTCTCAGGTCCTTCTCGATGAAAGCGTAGGTTTCGGCGATGGTGCTACGCTTCACATTGGCAACCTCAGTAGGTAGCAATGTCTTTTCGAACAGCGGCACACCGCCGAAGACCTTCACGAGATTGAAATAGAAAAACGCCCGCAAAAACAGCGCCTCGCCCTTCAGGCGAGCTTTCAACGGGGCATCAATGGTGCCCGCGTCGATGTTGTTAATCACGATATTAGCCCGTGCGATGCCCGTGAAGTTGTTGACCCACCAGCTGGAAATAATTGCGTTGGTGGTTGGCGTCGCCCAGGTTTTAAGTTCAGTTATTGCGCCGAAGTCACTGTCGCTGCTGCCCTTTTCGGCGTCGTCGCTCAGAACGTCGCCAAACATCCAATCGAAGCTGACCCCCACGCCCTCTCCTACGCCGAACTTACGGCCTTGGTCCCAGCCAGCCACATCGTAAACGGCATTCACGGCCTGCGTTGCGTTGGTAGGGTCGTTGAAGAGGTTAAGTTGGGTAACACTACCCAGAGGGTCTTTATCTAGAAAGCTTTCGCAGCCGGAAGCCAGGCCCAGTAGGACCGCGAAGGTCAGCATACGGGCGTTAGAGAAGGTTTTCATCTGTTCTTAATGAGTCAAGTTAGTCTTAGAACTGTACGTTGAGGCCCAAACGGTAGGTCCGGGGCTGGGGATAGTTGCCATAGTCTACCCCGTACGCCAGCGGATTGCCAAAGGAACCACTGGTCGAAATCTCGGGGTCCAGGCCGCGGTACTTGGTAATGGTAAATACGTTGTCGACCGAAGCAAACACCCGGAAACCGTTGATTTTGAAGTTTTCAAGTACGGTCTGCGGCAGCGAGTAGCCCAACTCCATGTTGCGGGCCCGCAGGTAGCTGGCGTTTTCCACGTGGCGGCTGCTGTAGAGGTCGTTCGTAGTGGCGGCCGACGTCATGCGAGGCTGGTTGCTATTCGGGTTGCTTGGGGTCCAGCGGTCCATGCGGTCAGCGTAAAAGTTGGTCCAGACGTTCGCAATGGCACTCGACTTATCCAGGTTAATAGCGGCGGCGTTAACAGCCTCCACGCCCTGTACTCCGTAGAGCAGAACCTTGAAATCGAAGTTGCTGTAAGCCAAGTTCAGCGAAGCGCCGTAGGTGAAGCTCGGCGTAGCGCTGCCTAGGTACGTATTGTCGGTACCGGTAATTCTGCCGTCGCCGTTGGTATCCTGGTATTTCACATCACCTGCTTTAGCGGTGGGCTGGATGGGGGTTCCGGCGGAATTCACGTATCCACTGGCTTCGTCTTGCGTGCGAAAGATGCCTAGTGCCTTTAAGCCGTAGAAATAAGCTATTTCGCGGCCTACATCCGTACGGGTTGTGAATCCTGCTTGGGTATTACCCTGAGAGATGGGGTTAGCACCGCCCAGGCTCGTGATAACATTGTTGATTTTCGTGAAGTTCACTCCTGCGTTGTATTGGAGCTTCCCTATTTCGTTGCGGTAGCTCAGGGCTAGCTCTAGGCCGCGGTTGCGGAGCGTACCCACGTTGGCGCTGGCGGGCGCCTGGCCCAGGTAGTTAGGCACGGGGGACAAGGCAATCATGTCCTCGGTGGTCCGCTGAAAGTAGTCGCCGGTGAAAGTCAGCTTGTTGTCGAGGAAGGAGGCATCAACACCAAGGTTGCTCGTCACCGCCGTTTCCCACCTCAGGTCCAAGTTGCTAAGCGTAGCAATGGCCAGGCCTGGTGCCCGCGACTGGTCCAGGCCGAACACGTAGTTTTGGTTGTTGACGGCCGTGGAGGCATAACCGTAGTTGGGGGCGGCATTCTGGTTGCCCACCGAGCCGTAGCTGGCGCGCAGCTTTAACTGCGATATGGCGGTTATACCCTTCAGGAAGTTCTCGTTGGAGACGTTCCAGGCGGCGCCCACCGACGGGAATATGCCCGTGCGATTTGAGCCCAGGAAGCGCGAGGTCTGGTCGAAGCGCAGGGTACCCGTCACGAGGTAACGGTCACGGAAGTTGTAGTTGGCGCGGCCAAAGTACGAGAGCAGCGAGCCATCGTACTGCGAGCTGCGGATGTTAGCGGTAGCAGAGCGGGCGGCCGAGATGTATTGCAGAGTTGCATCTTCGGGTACATCGAAGCCGGTCACCGAAATGCCGCTGCCGTAGCCACGCTGCGCTTCCTGGCCTAAGGTAAAGGAGAGGTTGCTGTTGTCAGCAAAGGTCTTGCTGTAGTTGAAGTAGTTCGACCACACCCAGCTTATATTCTCGAGGCGCGACTCAATCAGGGAGCTCTGCGGGCGCCGGTCGTTGGGCCCAATGAAGTACTGCGGCAGGTACAACTTGGGGCGCACGTTGTTGTAGTTGATGCCGAAAGTGGAGCGGAAGCTCAAGTTCTTCATCAGCGCCACGTCGGCATAGGCGCTCGTAAAGAGCGTGCTGTTGGTCGTTTTGTTGAACTTCTGCTGGGTAAGGTAACGTGCCAGGTTGGGCGTGAAGCTCGTAATGTTATTATACGCGTAGCTACCGTCCGGATTGAAGGGTGGAGAGATAGGGTTAGCCAGAATGGCGTTTTGCAGCACCGTACTGTAGGCGGTGTTACCGGTGCCATCACCTGCTCCGGTCTGGTTGGAGTTGGTGAAGGTGGCCGACACGCCCGCTTTCAGGAACTTGGTCAGCGTGGCGTCGTCGTTCAGGCGCAGTACATACTTCTTCAGGCCAGACTGCTGCACAATCCCATCCTGCTGGAAGTAGTTGCCGCTGATGAGGTAGCGGTTTTGCTCGGTGCCACCCGAGGCCGACAGACTGTAGTTGGTAATCAGGCCTTTCTGCAGCACTAGTTTCTGGTAGTCGGTGCCCGGACCCCCATCTTGTAGGGCGCCGCTCAGTAGGGATGTATAGTCAGGAGGAATGGGGGCATTCTCATTCTGGTAGGCCTCCGTCACGAGCGTAGCGAACTGCTGCGCATTGGTTAGGGGCAGCGTACGCCGAATCTCCTGGTAGCCGGTATAGCCAAACAGGTTGAACTGCGTTTTGCCCGCCTTGCCGTGCTTGGTGGTGATAAGCACCACGCCGTTGGCGCCGCGCGAGCCGTAGATGGCCGTGGCCGAGGCATCCTTCAGAATTTCCGTCGACTCAATATCGGTGGGGAGCAGGAAGCTGATGTCGCCAGTCTGCACACCGTCCACCACGTACAGGGGGTCGCTGTTGTTGATGGTGCCGACGCCACGCACCCGAATACGAGTACCTGCGCCCGGCTGACCGCTGTTGGTCGTTATGTCAACACCCGCCACCCGGCCTTGTAGGGCCTGCACCGGGTCGGAAGTGGCTACCTGCTGGAGCTGAGCACCTGTCACGGAGCCTACGGCGCCCGTCAGGTCGCTTCGGCGCTGCGTGCCGTAGCCCACCACCACCACTTCGTTCAGGCCCTGGGCCGCAGCGGCCAGCGTAACGTTAATGGTCGATTGGCTGCCCACGGTGATTTCCTGGGTGTTCGAACCCACGAAGCTGACCACCAGCGTAGTGGCGCCTTCAGGCAATGTAAGCTGGTAGCTGCCATCGGCCCCCGCCGAGGTGGCCGTAGTGGTGCCCTTCACAAGAATGGTGGCCCCTACCAGGGGCTCACCCTTGCCGTCGGTTACGGTACCCGTGACGGCGCGCTGCTGCGCAAACGCTAGTGAGGCACTGCACACCACCAGCGTTATAGTAGACAAAAGTCTTTTCATAGGACGTTACAAAATGAGGAAATTGCTGCCTCAAATGTAAAGTCACCGTTAAGCCGAATTATAATGTTTTTTTATACTTAGTTTGTATTAATTATACACCAATCTTAAATTTTAAATTATAAACCAATAACATTCAGCAACTTGTCAATCTTACTCACTCATTTATTCCCCTAGCAACTTATATACTTTTTTAACATATATTTGACTTTTTAGTACTACTAAGCAAAAAACATTGTATTAGAGGTCATTGTCGTGTGTGAGCCACCACTCACTTCATGGTGAAACAGTGCCTGTCCTTATCTCGCCGCGCGGAATCCCGTGGATGACTTCGCGACAAAAGCTGCTGCACAGTCCTGTCCCTGACGCGGGCGTTCCCACTCGGACGTGTGCCAGTAGAACAGCAAGCCGCAATTGTAACGGAATAATAGATAAAGCTTCGCCGCGAGTGATTGCTCTTCTTCGAAGAAACAGAGCCAAGAAAAAGGCCCTACCAGCTGAGCTGGTAGGGCCTTTTTGCATTAAGCGAGTAGGTTTCCGAGGAACCTTATACCCACTTGTTGTCCAGCGAAGCGCCGTTCACGTCAATCTTGTTGGCCGAGATAACCAGGCTCAACACCATCGAGGCTTGGGTTTCGGCACCGCGAGCATCGAAGCTCTCGGTATAGCCCACGCAATAAGCTTCTTTGAACGCAATCTCCTTCATCTTGGAGTCTTGGTCGCCGCGCTTGAATACGATTTTACCGTCGGCCCGCTTGTAAGGGTCCAGCATCCAGCTGATGAGCTTCACGCTATCAGTCGACACAATGGTCACCTTGATGGTACCGCCCTGCACTACAGAAGACGGGCGTCCCTTGTCGTCGGTGGTTTGATTGAAGGAGTAGCCGCAGCTAACTACTTCGCATTCTTCGCTGCCAGCAGCGTCAAAAACAGCACTGAAAGAGGCCATGTGGTAAAAAGGGGGTTTAGTGGTGTGAAAAACTTAAAACTCAATACGCAGGAGCTTACTTTAGGTTGAAAGTAAATATTATTTCTGAATTACTATATGGAGGGCCGCACGGTTATGGGACCGTGGGGCCAGCCGCAAGCCATTTTATTGTTGCGCGTACTCGGCGCTCCAGTCGCGACCGGGGTTGTCCGGGTCGTCTCCCTTGGTACCATCCAGCGACACCAGGAAGGTTTTGGCCGGGAAATAAGGCACCATGTGGATGTCGAGGATAATCCGGTCCTTCTGCTCGGGGTCGCGCTCGAATTTTTTTATCGAGAACTTCTCAATCAGCTTGCCCGGGCCCGCAATGCCATCCAAAAAGCGCACAATCTGGTTCTGGATGTCCATGCGCATGTTGTGGTCCCAGTTTTCGAAGGCGCGGCGGTTGAGGAAATCGATGAGCACCTTGGTCACGTAGTCGAACACGCGCACCACCGAGTAGGTCTGCAAGCCGATGTTGTCGCCGTTGAAAAGCGTTTTGGCCGAGAAGGCCATTACGCGGCCGTACTCGTTCACCATGGGCACGAGGCCGATTTTTTCGAGGTTGGCGATTTCGCTTTTTCTTAACGGAAATTTAACACCGTCCACCTCGTTCAGGGTGCCGTGCTTGCGCCCGGCGGTCACTTGCGAAGCCAGCGTGGTGTAGATGCGGCCCGCCAGCGCCGAGGACGGCGGCACGTACAAATCCTCTTCTTCGCCGATTTCTTCGAGCTTGCCGCGGCCGACCAGCCAGTTGGCAGTCATGATGACGTTGGCCTTGTGCGGGTCGGCGCCCGTGAGGTTGGCTTCCTCAAACAGCTCAATTACGTCCTCGGGGGTGTCGTAATGCTCGAAATCGGTGACGAGCATCACCTTGTTTTTGTGGGCAATTTTCGCCCATTTGTCAATCACCTTGTTCGAGCCGAGGTAGCCGGGCACCACCAGCAGCGAGTAGTTGTCGCGCAGGTCGAGGCGGTCGTAATTCTGCTCCATTTCCGCCGACACCGCGTCGATGAACGTCGTGTTGTCAAGGTCCTGTAGTTGGTCCTTGTCGGCGTTCATCACCGAAACGTTTTTCACCTCATCCAGGTCGGTATTGCGGAAAAATAGGGCCACCGAGCGGTAGGATTGTTCCAGCTCGTGGGTGGCTTCCACGGCCTTTTTCAAGTTTTCGGTCAGCAATTGCTGCGACGCTTCCACGCGCTGTTCGCCTTTTTCTACGGCGTCGGCTACGGAGTCGGCCTCGCTCAGCAGCTTGTGCCACAGGGCCAAGCGCTTTTTGAGCTGCTTGCGGTCGTTTTTCTTGTTCTCTTCGGAGAGAAAAATCTTTTTGCGGGCCTTCTTCTCCGGGTTAAGGTTGGAAGCGCCGTCGATGGTGGTTTCGAGCAAATCGAAACCGCCCACTTTCAGCAGGGCCTGGGTGCTTTGTTCGAGGGCGGGGCCGGCCGCTTCACGCGAGCGGTAGCCGGCAGCGGCAGCATCTTGCTGTTCGAGAGCCATAAAGGGGAGAAGCAATAAATCGGAGGGGAATGGATGCGCGCCGAAATCTACTCCAGCTCGTCCATCATGGCTTGCACGGCCGCCAGAAAAGCCGCCTTGGTTTCGGGGTTTTCCAAGGCCGTCTTCAATATTTTATTCGATTTGAGCTGGCGGAGCAACTTTTGCAAGTCGTCGGTTTCGGTGGCCAGGCCCTGCAAGAAATTGCTCTGGTTGATGATTCCTTTCTTGCCAAAGTCGCCCAAGGACGAAAAATGCAGCTTTTCGGGCACCGAAGCGCCCTGAGCGTCGTCGAATTGCACGTCCACTTCGGGCTTGAAATGCGCGAATACGGCTTCTGGAGTTTTCAGGCCTTCCACTATCACGGGCCGCATGGGCGTGTTGGTGGTCAGCTTCTGCACCAGCAGGGTGCGGTTGAGGGGGATGTCCGAAATTGCTTCGGAGGCATTGTCGAGCTTACGCTCTTGACCGCCAATTCCGTAAGTGTACATAGCAGATGGGAAGGTGGCGCAGTTACGGGCTTCCAAAAGCGCCGCAACTGCCTAAGTGGGGGCATGCAACTTTAGCTAACTCCGCTCGAGCTTTACGGGTGAGTAAAACCAAAGGTTGGGCCTAAATGTACAGGTTTTTTGGGAAGTCGCAAGTAATACCCTCCAGCGTGTGTGCCTCGTCTGTGCCCAACGGCTATTGGCGGCGCGTGCAAACCCGGCTTGCGGAAAGCACGTTGCCGAAACTCCACACTACCTTGTCTTTCATTTTCCCCTAAGCGCGCCGGTGGCCTACTCCGACAATCTCAAACGCAGCCTGCACATCGCGCAAGCGGTGGCCCACGAATACCGGCAAGAGCACTACGCCGCCCCGCACCTGCTCACGGCCTTGCTCCACAACGAAATCGGCCTGGCCTCGTGGCTGGTGGCGGTGCTCGACAAAGACATTCATTACCTGCGCGAATGGGCCGAGGTGCGCCTCGAAGACCAGCCCAAGGCCGCTCGCCCGCCCGAAATGCCCACGCCCGACCCTGGCGTGAAGCAGGTGCTGGAAATGGCCGACCTGGTGGCGCTGCAGTTATCTCGCGACCAAACCGACCCCCTCAGCGCCCTGGCGGCGCTGCTGCGGCCCGGCCTGGCCTTCACGGCAGAGCAGCTGAAATCGCTGCCGCTGACCCAAAAAGAGCTCATGGACGCCGCCCAGGCCGAAATGCCTGCCCCTCCCGCAGCGGAGCAGAGCGGTGAGCCCGCTGCCGCTGGCAGCGCTGCTCCGGCCGGCAAGGGCGGCGCGCTGGCTACTTATTGCACCGACAAAACCGCCCAAGCCCGGGCCGGCAAGCTGGACCCCATAGTAGGGCGCGACCGCGAAATCCGGCTGGTGGCCGAGATTTTGGGGCGGCGCACCAAGCCCAACGTGCTGCTGATTGGCGAGCCGGGCGTGGGCAAGTCGGCGCTGGTAGAAGGCTTCGCGCAGCAGATTGCGGCCGGGCTGGTGCCGGTACACTTGCGCGAGGTGACGCTGTTTGAACTGGACCTGGGCACGCTGGTGGCGGGCGCCTCTTACAAAGGCGAAGTGGAGGACCGCATCAAAAAAGTGCTGACCGAAATCAAGCAATACACCCGCGCCATATTATTTATTGATGAAGTTCACGTGCTGCTCGACCCCAAGGGCAGCGCGGGCAGCGGAATTGCGCAGTTGCTGAAGCCTGAGCTGGCGCGAGGCGAGCTGACGGTGATTGGGGCGACGACCAACGACGAGTACCGCCAGTACATTGAAAAAGACGAGGCCTTCAACCGCCGCTTCGACATTGTGCGGGTGGAGGAGCCCACGCTGGTGGTAGCCGAGCGCATGCTGGAGCGCGTGCTGCCCATTTACGCCGAGCATCACGGCCTCACGCTGGGCGAGGGCACCGTAGCCGAGGCCGTGCGCCTGGCCAAGCGCTACCTCAAGGACCGGCAGCTCCCCGACTCGGCCATCGACCTGGTGGACCGCACCATGGCTGCCATTCGCATGCTGGACGAGCAGGCTGTGGCAGGCCTCACGCAGCTGCAAACTGAGTTTGAAGCCCTCATCGCGCGCCGCGAGGAGCTGGCCGAGCCCGAGTACCTGCGCGAGTTGCGCTGGTTCCTGTACCAGGTGCAAAACCAAGTGAGCCAGCTCTGGCTAAACCAGCTGGAGAACGAACAGCAGCCCGAAACCCTGGAAACCAGCGCCGAGCTGGAAACCTACCTGCGCGAAATTCTGGGTGCGGTGCTGGCCCTGGCCGACACCAAGAAAGAGAGCGTAGAGAAGCAAGACATTGCGGCCATCGTGTCGGGCAAAACGGGCATTCCGCTGGGCAAGCTGCAAAGCAACGAGCGCGAAAAGCTGCTGCGCATGGACCAGATTCTGCAGAAACGCGTGGTGGGCCAGGACTTTGCCGTGAAGGCCATGTGCGCGGCCATTTTGGAGTCGCGCTCGGGGCTCACGAGGGCGGGGCAACCCATCGGCTCGTTTTTCCTGCTGGGCCCCACGGGCACCGGCAAAACCGAGCTGGCGAAGGCCCTGGCCGACTTTCTGTTCAACGACGAGTCCTTCCTCATCCGCTTCGACATGTCGGAGTTCAAGGAAGAGCACTCGGCCGCGCTGCTCTACGGCGCGCCTCCCGGCTACGTGGGCTACGAGGAAGGCGGCTTGCTGGTGAATAAAATCCGGGAGAAGCCTTATTCGGTGGTGCTGTTCGATGAGATTGAAAAGGCCCACCCGTCGGTGTTCGACATCTTCTTGCAAATACTGGACGAAGGCCGCCTGCACGACCGGCTGGGCCGCGAAGGCGACTTCTCCAACGCCGTCATCCTGTTCACGTCCAACATCGGCTCCGAGCAGATTAGCGCCGCCTTTGCGGCTGGCCAGGTGCCGCCGGCCACGGAACTGATGGAAACCATGAGCCGCTTTTTCCGGCCCGAGTTCTTGGCCCGCCTCACCGAAATTGTGCCCTTCGCTCCCATTTCAGAGGAAAACGTGGGGCGGATTTTCGACATTCACCTGCGGCCACTACTCGAGCAGCTGCGGCGCCAGGGCATCACCCTGGAGCTGAGCCCGGAGGCGCGGGAGCACCTGGCGCTGTCGGGTTTCACGCCGCGCTACGGGGCCCGGCCCATTACGGGCGTGATTCGGCAGCAACTGCGGCGGCCCATCTCGCGGCTCATCATCAGCGGCGAAGCCCGCAAAGGCACGGTGCTGACCCTGAACAAGCCCGAAGGCAGCGACGCGGTGGTGTGGACCACCACACAGGCGACCGAGGCGCCAGAACCCGCGGCCGAAGCTGCGGCCGAGCCCGCCACCGCCGCCGAGGCCGACGTGGCCGAGCCTACCTCTTTCAATCAAAATTGAGCATCGCTTTACCACCCCAGGACTTGGCTTTTCCACACCGTTTATGGCATCGTTCTATGCGGAACTTGAAGTAGCAGGGCACTCCTACCCGGTGCGCTTGTGCGAATTTTTCTTCACCCAAGCCACCAACGAGCGCGGCCGGGTAGCAGCCAAAGTGCGCCACAGCTTGCTGCACCTGACGGTGGACGTGCCCGCCGGCGACCAACTCCTGGCCTGGGGCGCGGCCCCGCACAAGCCTTTGGCCGGCCACGTCACCTTTTTTGAGACCAACCGGTTGGTGGCGCGCGAAACCGTGGGCTTTGCCGCGGGCCACTGCGTGGGCTACGAGGAAACGTTCGTGGCCGGCGACGACGGCGAAGGCGCCTACGTGTGCCGGCTCACCGTCGCGGCCGAGAAGCTGGAACTCACGCCCGGTGGGCCGGCGCGGGCGTTGGTGGCAGCCGAAACGCGGGACTACGCGGCGCCACTGGCAAGTGGCCCCACCGTTTCCCCTGTTAGCAGCAGAGCAATTACTTCCGATTGCACGGACTCCATGCGTCAAAGCCTGCAAAATCAAGTTAAGCAGAACTGCAAAAGTGGCAAGCAGGCTTGTTCAATTACGGATAATTGCCCAGTTCTGGAAGAAACGATGGCGACTCTAAATGCGTGCATTGCGGCTCGCACCAAAATAAATATGGTTTGCTTCAAAGGAGGAGACGCCGGCCATAAAGAGCAAATTATCCATAAAATCAATGGATTGGTAAAATGCCAAGGCTACTACTTCAATAAGTGTAAGCCTTCTCAGCCCGTACCGGCACCGCGCAGAGCACCTAGCAGTGAGCCTGTCAGATTACCACCAATTCCCAAAGAGGCTCCGCTTACGGTCGCCGGAGTCGGTCTGTTTATCCTTTACCTTCTTTCGGGTGCTTTAAGGCCAGGCCCTATTTAGAAAACTGCTACACGTTAGTTTATAAAACTTCAAAGCAGGCCCTGTGCGTGAGTATAGTGCTCTCGTTTCCTTCCTGTCCTTGCTCCTTACTAGCCGAACCATGAAACACAGTGAACTTATCGCCGAAATCAAAGCCGCTTTTGAAGACGAGCCTTACCCTGGTGATGCAAACATTGTCTACGACAATACTGGATTCCACTTGGAATGCATTGAGATACGTGACGCATTCAAAGGCCATAAGTGGCATGAGGTGCCGGAAGACGTGTTGTCCACTGAGCGCACCGGCTTAGCATTTATGAGCAAGGCAGGGTTCAAATATTACCTGCCGACCTTTATGAAATCCGTTCTCGATGACAGCAGCATTGTTGACGACGGCATCGGTATGATAGTGCAATTATTGAAGCTGCCTGCTGAAATTGATATCGCCGTAGTGGCTGAGCAAATACAGCGTCACGACGTGTCTAGCATGTTACCGGACGTTGACTTGAACGAAGTGCTGCAAAACCAGCTGACTCAGACAAATTCGGGCATCAGCACCTTTATTGCCAGAGCCGGTCAGTTTACCGCTATGCAAGGCCGGGTCATCCACCATTTCCTAGTGTATGTGCGAGACGAGTTCGGTGATGATTTTTTAAGCACTGAAGCCGAATTAGCCATTCAGCGCTACTGGTTTCAGTTTGCTTAAAAATCATATGGGCCGTACACGGAGCACGTCACTTTTGTCGAAACTAACTGGCTGACAGCCCGTGAAACGGTGAGCTTTACCGCGAACCATTGCGCGTGGGCTGCAAGGAAATGTGTGTGTGTGTATTTGGCGACAAAGAAACGGGGCCTACGTGTGTCGGCTTACCGCCACAGCCGAGCCTGGAACTGACTCCCGACGGGCTCGCCCGGGCCTTTGTAGCGGCCGCGGCGCGGGAGTATGACACGGCGGCGGGCTCAGTGAAGGCAAGCTGCGCTCGGCCTTGCGTAGGCCCGCGGACCAACGGATGATTCTTGAGCGCTTGCTAAAGGCCGAAAAAGACAAGGGCATTTACCAGCAGCGCATCGTGGGTGATGACTATGCTAACCGGAGCCTATATGCGCTAGCGAGCAGGAAGGGATTTCACCACCACCTCGTAGGGCAGGTTCATGGCCGACTGCCCGGCCAGGGTGGTTTGCAGGTCTTGGGCGGCGAGTTGCCACTCTGGGGCGCTGAGGCGGCTGGCTGGCAAGGGCGTGAGATGAATGCGGATGCAGCGCACAAAGCCAGCCGCGGGCGTGGCGCCGGTCTGAAACCCTTTTTCAACTTCGACGTCGGCCAGATGCGCGCCCAGCTCGGCCCAGCAGGCGGCCTTGATGTCGGCCAGCGTTACGAGGCGGTTGCGGGCCAGCAAGTTGCGGCGCAGGGCGTGGGTGCGCTCCTCGGGGCGGGGCCGTTCGCGGCCGCCGCTGGTGGTGGTGAGCAGGCGCACCTCGTCCACGTAGTGGCCATCGTGCACGCGCAGGCGGCTGCCGGCGGCCAGGCGGTTGGCACCTTCGCCGTTGCTCGACCAGTATTCGAGGTACACGCTGTCGTTCACGTTTTGGGGGCGCAGCAGCACATAAGGCACCGGCTGCTCGGCGGCCTGGCGGCGGTCGAGGCGCTCTTCGAGGCGGGCCATGTTTTGGTCAAGCTCGCGCAAGATGTTGCCGATGAAGTCGGTGCCGGCGGCGGTGAAGGCGCGGCTTTCGTCGCGCAGCAGCTCCAGCAACTCGCGCAGGGCTTCCCGGCCAGTGCGGGTGTCGAAACGGCCCACGCCGTGGGTGCGCAGGGTGTAGGTGTCGGTGGCGCCTTCCGAGAGGTTGCTCAGCGTGGTGGAGCGGTAGGCCACGTTGCTGAGGCTGTACACGTCGCGCATCGCCAAAAAGGGCTCCTCGCTGGCCAGGGGAAACAAGTTGAGCGCGGGCTGCAGCCGGAACAGCACCTTGTGCAAGCGCCGGTTGAGCACCGGAAAGCAGTTGATGGCGCACACCAACTGGTCGAAGGCTTCGGGGGGCAGGGCGTGGGCAAAGCGCACTTCCAGCCAAACCAGAGGTTGCGTCAGGGCCTGCAATTGCGTGGCGGGGTCGGGAAAGGCGTCGGTCAGCTCGGCGGGGTACGGCCGGGGCGCGTAGGCCGCCAGGGCAGTGGCGGGGGCCGCCACCCGCACGAAAGCCGGCGCGTACAGCTCGCGCACGTGCTGCTCGGCGCGGCGCAGAAAGTCGTATTCGCTGTTCAGGCCCTCGGGCAAGCCCGTGGCACCGACCACGACCTCGGGCTCGGGCAGGCCCTGAATGGGGGTCAATGCCGCGTTGCCCAGCCGCCACTCCTCACCGGGCAAGAAAGCCAGGTAAGCAGCCCGGCGGGGCTCGTTCAGCCAATCGAAATAAAACGTCAAATCGCCGAGGTCGACGCTTTCTGTTGGCAGCTGCAGGCCTATCCACAGGCGGCGGTGCTGGGCTGGCGGCGGGGCCACGGCCTGGGCTACCGGGCGCTTCTGGCCACTGGGCTCAATCTGCCACACCACGGAGTCGGTGGCCAGGCAGCGCACGGCGCCATTCACCAAGCGGGTGGCCTGCAAGGGCGAGAAAAACAACTCTTGGCCCGTGGCGCGGCGCCCGGCCGTAGACGGCTCGAACACGAACTGGGCGTCATCAGGCAGCTGCACCAGGGCCTCGCGGGCGTTGGCGCGGGCCACGGCGTGGGCCGGCCGCGGGGCGTCCACCACGTCGGGGTTGAGCAGCGTGGCGAGGCGCTCTATGAGGCGGGCCTGGGTGTTGTGCAGCTCCTGCCCTACTTTCTCAAACTCCACGGCGCAGGCTTCGAGCAGCAAGTTCACCAGCGGGTCGAAGCCGTCGAGGTCGGCTTCGGTATAGCCCCAAAGCTCAGCGGCCTGCCGCGTGAGGCGGCTTTTGACGCTGGATTTGCGGAAGTCGGCAGCGGGTGTGGTGGACGGCGAAGGAGGCAGCACGATTCAAGGATTAGTAGTTGGATGGGAGGTGATGAATTGGTGAAATGGTGAGATGGTGAATTGGTGAGATGGTGATGGGGTGAGTTCAATGTTCAAAATGCGCCATCTGCGCCGATTCAACATCAAACTCACCATCTCACAACTCACCATCTCACCACCTCAGTCTATCGACAGCGGCGCCACGAACAAGCTGGCCTGGAAGGCAAACGGCTCGTCGGTGCGGAAGAGGGCGGCGGTCACTTTCACCTCCAGCCGCTTGCGAATGCGTTGGTGCACGTTTTTCAGCTCAAAGTCCGTCACGCCCACCTCCACCCGGGCGCGGGCCAAGCGCGGCTCGAAGGCGCGGATGGACTGCTCGATGGAATGCTGCACGTTGTCTTTCCAGCGGATGGTGGTCATGGCTTCGAAATCCTGCTCCCACACCTGGCAGCCAAAATCCGGGTCGAAGCGCGACTCGCCAAAGTAGGTGGTCAGCATCAGGTATAGGTGCTGGGCAATGGACTCTTGCACCGAGCAGCGCGGCAATTGCTGGCGCTCCAGGATGCTTTCTAGGTCGAGCGGTAGGTGGTAGTACGAAGCACTCATGGCGGGCGAAGGTAGCGGCTGGCACAGCAGGCCGCAAGCCGGGAGCCCCCCGGACGGGCGCGTTGCCGTTGGCCTACGCCCACGTTGCGTATCTTTCGTTGCCCTTTCGCGGGGCGCCGCCCGCTGGCCCGCCATCCTTTTGGAGACTGGCGCCGTAGTGGAATAAGCGGCACCTTGCGGCGGCCGTTATATTGGCTCACCTTTTTTGCTCTGTTCCTTATGTCCTTTAGCGCTGCGCTTATCATTGGCACCAAAAGCTACACGGTGCGTCGGTTCAACTGGGGCGTGCACCAAAACACCGACGTGGTGGGCCGCCCCGACGCCCGCGTGCAGGGCGGGCGGCTGCAAGTCGAGCTGGACTCCGAGCCCGACGAAATGCTGCACCACTGGGCCCTGGACGACACCAAGCGCATGAACGGCGAGGTGGTGGTGTTTTCGGCCGACAACCGCTTCTCGCTCCGCAAAACCATCCGCTTCGAAGACGCTTACTGCGTGGGCCTGAGCAAGCAGTTCGACGGTTCGGCCTCGAACCAGGGCATGACTATGACCCTGGTGCTGTCGGCCAACAAGCTGAGCAGCGGCGAGGTGACCCTCGACAACAAATGGCCCGCTTAACTTTTCACCCTTACAGCGCGCCGGGCGCCGCCTGGCCTTCCGCATGTCTTCGTTTCGTTCCCTCCTCGTCCTCGAAGGCCAGAATTACCCGGTAGCGCACTGCACCTACGAATTCAGCCAGGCCACCACCGAACGGGGCCGGGCTGCGGCCAAAGTGCGCAGCGGTGTGCTCACGCTGCACCTCGACGTGCCCCACGGCGACCAGTTGCTGGCCTGGGCCACCGACCCGCAGAAAAAGCTCAACGGCCTGCTCGTGTTTCAGGAAACCAACCGCCCCATTGTCCGCGAGAGTTTGGCTTTCGAAGACGGCTTCTGCGTGGCCTACGAGGAAGTGTTTGTGTCCGGCTCCGACACGGACGGCGCCTATCAGTGCACGCTGCACATATCCGCCGCCAAGCTCACGCTGGGGGTTGTGGAAAAAGACAGCGCCTGGGTGCAAACGCGCTAGGGCCTTGCGGCAGCCCTGGCCGGTGGCTTCCTACTGGGGAGTAGCCGCTGCCACCGCCGAGTCTACTTGCGCGGCGGCCGCGTTGTCGAAAATGCGCAGGTAGGTCCATTCCCCGTTTTCCGTGTAATTGGCGGAAGCCCGCTTTCCGGTCCAGCGGTACTCGGTGGGGCTCATCTGCACGCCTGGGCCGTACATGCGCTTGCCGGCTTCCAGCAGGCCGGGGCGCCGCGAATTGAAATTGACGCGGTAGAGCCGGCCTTGCCAGAACTCGTACCCCAGGCCGTCGAGGCGAAGGGTGTCGAGGTGCTCGTTGTGGCTCGGAATGACGTACATCACCGCGGGCCATATACGGGGCACCAGCTTCAGGTTGACGCCTTTGAAAGTGCTCAACGAATCGCCGAGGTGGTGGCCGTCGTAGCCGTTTTGCGCGTCCACCACGGCGTTGTAAGTCGCTGGCGCGGCCGCAGTGGCCGCTTCGGGTGTGGTGCTTTGGGGCGAAGAGGGCGACGAACAAGCCGCCAACAGCGGCAGGGCAAGCAACAGGTTTTTCAACGGCCTTAAAAATGCTTCAGTGGCGGTGGCGGAGGTAACGAGGAGGCAGGCGAAGTGCTTTCAGTTGTGGCAGGAGCAATCCGAAAAGACCGGAATGGAACTACAACTCCTTGCTTGCCAACGTTGAACTGTACGCTGTCGCGTATCGTCTGGCCTTCCTCATCTTTGAAAGTATAGGTGTGAGCAAGCCGGTAAAACACCAGCGTCGTATCGTTTTGCGCAGCAATAAGCTCTTGGAACTGGGTCAAACAGGTATCGCGTTCCCGTGCACTGTTGCGGTAACGTTTTTCGACGAGTGCTACGTCGGAGGCCGGGGTGCCAAGTTGAGCGGCTGTCTGTGCCACAAGCTCGAAATCAGCCGAGTCGTGACGTACCGCGGCAGCGGCATCCACATAACGCCGCCGGGCCATGGGCAAATCGGACTTTGCGATGGCTCCCAGCCGCCAAGAAGTGATGGGACCCCAGCGCACGGGCTGGTAACTGGCCGGCACCGCGAGGTCTTGTTGCAGATAGGACGTTACCGCCGCTTGTTGCCACGGAGCATCAGCCGTGCTCGACATGCAGCTGACACAACCAAGGGCCATAAAGCCGCCGCAGATAATTGTGCGTATTGTGCCAGGAACGATGTTTTTCATGGAGTAAGTGTGCGGCCAGTTTAGCCATCGAAGGGAAAATACGGGCTGTACCACCAGCCGTGTCCCAGACCTCGGCAGGTGCCGCCGAAAGCTACTATGGCGAAGTCCTATTCCGATGGAATCTTTGGGATGGGCACGGGCGGCGTTTTCCAACCGTTGGGTGGGCTATCGGGCATGCCATCGGAAATGGCGGCGGCAAAATGTCCGGTGCTCACGCCGGGGTCCAAGGTGTCGTATTCCACCAGAAACCGAGAGCCGTTCTCTGTGTTCATGTTTTTCTCGCGGTTGTCGGTGGCCTCGTATTCTTGGCCTTTCACCCGATACCGGTAGTTATAGCTTTTGCCGCTTTTGGGCGTGTAGATGCCGCCTGTGAGGTAGCCAATGGTGTAGCGCGACCGGGTGTGCATCACCTGTTTTACGTGCATGCTGTACCAGCCCCCGGCCAGGCCAAGGGCTATTATGAAGCTTGGTCCGTAAATCCTATTCCAGTCCATTGGGGCAAAATGCTGTTGCGGGCGCTCACACAAGGGCCACCTTACCGCTTGAGCACTTCGGCGGGCACCGGAAACGGCGGTGTTACCCAGCCGTTGGGAGGGCTGTTGCGGACGCTGTCGGGAATGGGGAGAGCAAAACGCCCGTTGCTTCGTTCCGGATTCAGGCTGTCGTACTCTAGCAAAAAACGGCCCCCTTCGTCTGCTACCATGCCTTTTTCGCTGGCGTCGGTGCCTTCGTAGGTTTTGCCGCCCACTTGGTAGCGGTAGCTGTACTTTGTGCCGCTTTTGGGGGTGTACACGGTCCCGGTTAAGTGGCCAATGGTGAAACGGGCCCGTTGGTGCAGTTCTTCGTTGGTGCGCAAGGTATGCCAGCCGCCCACGGCTCCAAGCCCCAAAAACAAGGCCGCCCAATTTTTGCGCATCCATTCTACTGTACTCACAATTTACGGGCAGGGCGTGGGGCTTTGGTGGCTTTCTACGCGCGCCTATTCCGCCGGAATCTTTGGGATGGGCACGGGCGGCGTTTTCCAGCCATTAGGCGGGCTGTCGAGGATGCTGTCGGGCACGGCGGCAGCAAAGTGCCCGTCGCTCACTTCCGGATTCAGGCTGTCATACTCTACCAAAAAGCGTGCTCCTTCTGTATTATTCATCCGGTCCTCGCGGCTGTCGGTGGCTTCATACACCTTGTTCTGCACGCGGTAGTTGTAGCTGTACTTCTTGCCACTTTTCGGGGTATAGATGCCGCCCGTTAAATAGCCAATGGTGTAGCGCGCACGAGTGTGCATCACCTCGCTGACGTGCCCACTGTACCAACTAGCGGCTAGGCCAATGGCCAATACCACGTACATCCAATATTTTCGAACCCAACTCATGCTATCTCAATGGTTAAACTGAGCCGATGGCCGCGTGGTTGGAACGACCTTCTTTGCAGCCGGCGTTTGGCCGGCTTGTTGACTTTCCCACAGCTTCTTAGCCGTCTCCAACATTGCGCCCATTTCAAAGCCTAGCACTGCCACCATGGTCTGGTCCACTGTCTTGACAGTGGGGCTGGGCACCACGCGGTGGTGCCTTAGGGCAGTGAGCATGCCCGCCGCATGAGGTGTGTTGCGCATTATTTTTTCTAGCCAAGGCGCGCCGTATTCCTTCACTTGGTCGAATGCCGTTCCAAGGATAAGATTAATGACAAATTCCTTGCTTTGAACCTCGTCGTTGAAGTTCACGGCGTGGCCCAAACTGCCATAATTTCTCGAGTTACTCTTTTTGAGAGTATAAAAATTGGTGGCGGCCGACGAACCAAATGCAACCAACAATTTAGCGCACCATTTTAAGCCCTGCGTATTTACTGCGGCAGCCCCCCCCACCGAAGTCCAGTTCACATCCTGAAACGAAGCACGCGACCGTTCTGAAATTGACCCTTTTCCAGTCACTGCTCCCACACCAAATTGAGCAATTAAATCTATTGCCCCTCGGAGGGCAGCCCCTTTGGCAGCGTTCACAACGTACGCCCGGATGACCGTGCCAACGGCGGCGGCCCCGCCTACTTCGTATATCAGGCCTCCTGTTAGCGCCCCGGCTGTTATGCCCAAAAACCCCTTCTCCAGGTAGCCACCCACCACGCCCGTGCCCGCGGCTATGTTCTGAAATTGGCCCTTTTCCGACATATAAGAGCGGTTTTTGGCCGCAATGCCACGTTCCGGCTCGAACGATACCAATACCCCGGTTCTCGTGTTGTATACCCAGTATTTGCGAGTGCCAAACGCGTCGTTGACCGTACTGGCAAATACCCACAGCTGGCCTACCACGTACCGCTCCTGCCCCATGGCAGTCCCGGACTCGTCCATCACGTCCACTTTGGCACTGGCGGGCATCCGGTTGGCATTGTAGTTGGCGTAAGGCAGCGCTTCCATTCGGCGCCGCAGTTGCGCGTCCGAGTTCAGGCGCCAAGCTTCTTCCCTGGTGAGCTGCGCCACTTGGTTTACCGTGCGCTTCAGATGGCTCTGAGCCGCGTTGACGCTGGTAATTTGCTGAGCGGACATCGGCCGGGGCCCCGGCCGGCCGGCGGCGCTCTGGTGGGCGCGCTGCACGGCCCCCGCGCCGGGGCGGCGCGCCAACGGGCTCATGTGGCCCGTGGCCGCCACAGATGCCACGGCATTAGCGCGGGGACGCCGGCCATCTTGAAAACCTGGATTCATGACGAGGAAATTGGTTGCAAAGCAAGGTACGCCAAACGCGAGGACGACCACCTACTGCCGGGCTTACGTACAGCAAATTGGTTAATTGGGTTACTTTTACGACTACCCTTCTTTTTCTTCCGAATATGTCATATCCGGTTACTGTTAACGTGCAAGTTGACGGCGGTGCTGCCCTCACCGACTACAATAAGCTCACCCTGAACCAGCACGTGCTCACGCACCACTCGTTCGCGCTCGATTTCTCGTTTGAGGCCCTGGGCAAAGCGCTTGGCCTCAAGCCCGACGCGCTGTTTGCGCAGGCCCACGAAAAGCTGAGCGGCAAAAACATTACCATCGGATGGACCAGTGCAGCCAAGGCCGATGCCGGCCGCTCGTTCGAGTTCAAGGGCATCATCACCCAAATCAGCATTCAGACCGACGCCGACTTGGTGAACTACTACCACGTCAGCGGCTACAGCCCTACTTTCTTGCTGGAAGACGGCACCCAAAGCCGAACGTTTGTTAAGAAATCATTACAATCCATCTTTGCGCAGGTGCTCGGCGAATACCCCGCCAACCCGCTGCAAAAGCAGCTTAAGGCCCAGGGCCAGCAGGTGCTGCCCTACACGGTGCAGTACCACGAAACCAGCTTCAACTTTCTGAGCCGCTTGGCCGCCCAGCAGGGCGAGTGGTTTTATTACGACGGCACCACCCTACAGTTGGGCCGCGGCGCGGGCAAAACCATCCCTTTCAAAAGCAACAGCGCGCAGGTGTTCACGCTCTCGATGCACCTGCAGCCCGGCAAAACCGAAGGCGGGCACTACAACTACCGCACCCACGCGCCCCTGAAAACCACAGCGGCCGCCCCTTCGGGCGGCCATCCTTTCAGCCAGTTTGCGGTGCAAAAGTCCGACGAGTTATTCACCCAGCCCCACCGCTTGCAGGCCGGCGCCCAAATGAACGACCAGTCCCAGCTGCAGCGTGCCCTGGACGGGCTGGCCGCCAAGCGCGCCGGCAATCAGGTGAGCCTGGAAGGCAGCGGCGAGGCCTTCGACGTGGCCCCCGGCAGCGTGCTGGATGTGCAAGACGCGGCCGGCACTGCTTACGGCAAGTTTCGGGTGCTGGCCGTGCGCCACGAAGTGGACGGCGACGGCAACTACCAAAACCACTTCGAAGCCATGCCCGACGCGGCCCCGGCCCCGCCGCCCAACCCCCTCTACGCTGCTTCCGACGCGCAGCCGGAGCTGGCCGAGGTGATTGACCTGGCCGACCCGCGCCGGCTGGGCCGCCTGCGCCTGCGCTACTACTGGCCCGTGGCCGGGCCCGCCGACGCCGAAACCGGCTGGGTGCGGGTGAGCACGCCCTACGCCGGCGACGGCAAGGGCCAGATGTTCACGCCCGAGGTGGGCTCGCAGGTGCTGGTGGGCTACGAGCACGGCCAGGCCGAGTTCCCGGTGGCGCTGGGCAACCTGTTTCACCCCCAAAACAAGCAGAACACGTCCTACAGCCCGCCCAACAACAACCTCAAAGGCCTGCAAACG